>JANXQE010000067.1 GCA_025356925.1 Limisphaerales bacterium
GCCCTCGGAATGGCGCTTCCGGGCAACGGCACGGTCCTGGCCGTTTCGAAAGAACGCGAGGCCGTTTATGAGCGTGCCGCCCGCGCCATCATCCAACTGGTGAGCTTGGACCTCAAACCGCGAGATATTGCCACCATCGAAGCGTTCGACAACGCCATCGCCCTGGACGTGGCCATGGGCGGCTCGACCAACACGATTCTTCACACCCTGGCCATCGCGCGCGAAGCCGGCATCGCCTACGATATCAAACGCATCGATGAAATCTCACGACGCGTCCCTTGCCTGTGCAAAGTCTCGCCTTCTTCAAACTACCATGTCCAGGATGTCCATCGCGCTGGCGGCATCCACACTATTCTCGGAGAACTCAAGCGCATGAAGGCGCTGACACTTGACTGCAAAACCGTCACGGGCAAGACCCTGGGCGAGAACATCGACGAATGGGATGTGCGTTCCGAGAGATGCCCCGCCTGGGCCAGGGCCGCGAGGGTCTCCGGGTCTTGTGCCATGGTCCTCGATCCTAACGATAAGCTCGGTCCGGCAGCGCGGACGGCCAACGGAAATCTGATCCCAAAGCCGCTGTTGTTTTTTCCCGCTGATCCGCGCGCGATCACCCTGTGGCGCCTTGCGTCGGCTTTCAATGTTGGCGATGCCGCAGCGGCTGCTTGTTTATTCAGCGACGATGGAGAACTCCAGGTGAATGAGACCACCATCTGGCACGGGCAGGCTGCGATCGAGGCGGGCTTGAAAGAGAAGTTCATCGAGTTCAAAGGTCTGGTCCGCGCCGAGCTTGGACAACTGAAAGGGACTCCGCTGCTCCTGATGTGGCAGTATGGGAAGAGCGGCGAGAAGAAAGTCGCGTGTCTGCTTCGCACGGGCCGATTGCGCAAATGGCAAATCAGCAAGGCTTACCACGAATATCGACCCGCCCAAATCCAGGAAGCACAGCCCAGTGGCCTCATGCCGTACGATTCGGCGTTCCTGTTCAATGCTCAGGACTGCATCCGGACACGGGAGACTGCCTACACCGTGGATGGCGGGCTCGCGATCCTTTACGGACAACTCGCCCCAGAAGGCAGCGTGGTCAAGACTGCCGGCATTAGCGACGCCTTCAAAGAGTTTTGCGGCCCGGGTTTCATCTTCGAAGGTCCCTGCGTGATCTTCGAGAGCCAGGAGGAGGCATGCGAAGGCATTCTCGCGGGCGGAGTCAAAGCCGGGGATGTGGTCATCATCCGCAATGAGGGACCACGAGGTGGGCCCGGCATGCAGGAAATGCTCTCGCCTACCAGCTACATCGTCGGCATGGGCTTGGGCGACAAAGTTGCGTTGATCACTGACGGCCGGTTCAGCGGAGGCACCGCAGGAGCCTGCATCGGCCACGTCTCGCCTGAGGCTGCCGAAGGGGGGCCCATTGGTGTGCTGCGCCCGGGGGATCGGCTCCGGATCGACTTCCCGAACCGGCGCATGGATATCCTGGTCGCCGAGACGGAGCTCGCTGGGCGCAAAAACACCTGTCAACTCATTAAACGCGAGGTGAACGGCTGGCTTGCGCGCTACCAAAAACAAGTCAGCAACGCCAGCCAGGGCGGGATTCTCGTGTAATCGCAATCCCTCAGGAACGCCGAATTCCTCAAGGCCCTCTTAACTCGGACGTTCTCTGAGGTTGGGCTTGAACGTGCGGATCTAAAACCTGAAACTCCGGCTGTGCATTGGAACAAAGTCACGTTGGTGGGCGTTGGATTGCTGGGCGGGTCACTGGGCCTGGCGCTGCGGCAACGTCGATTAGCTGATTCGGTGGCGGGATACGTTCGCCGGACTGCGAGTGTCAAAGCTTGCGCGAAAGCCGATGCTGTGGATTTGGCGACGACGGATCTCCGGGAAGCGGTGACGGGAGCCGACTTGGTCATTCTCTGCACGCCGATCGCGCAAATGGGCCCGCTAACCGAGCAGCTCTGTCCGTGGCTTCGGGCCGGGGCAATCGTCACGGACGTGGGTAGTGTTAAAAAGAGTGTGGTCCGGACTGTTTCGCCCTTGGTGGCCAGGGCGGGCGCACATTTTATCGGCAGTCACCCGATGGCCGGATCGGAAAAAACCGGCGTGGGGGCCGCGCGCGCGGACCTCTTCATCAACACGGTGTGCGTCGTGACACCTCAGCCTGAGTCCAATCATTCTGCCGTCCGGAAAGTGATCGAGCTTTGGAACTCGGTCGGATCGAGGGTGGTTCGGTTGTCGCCTGAGGCCCACGACGAGATGGTGAGCCGCTCCAGTCATCTGCCGCACGTTATTGCCGCGCAGTTGGCCAACCTGGTATTGAGCCCAGCTAACGACAAACTGCTGGCTTCTCTTTGCGCCAACGGTTTCCGGGATACGACGCGCATTGCCTCAGGTTCGCCCGAAATGTGGCGGGATATCGCCCTGGCCAATCGCCAGAATCTCCTGGGCGCCATCGGCAGTTTTGAGCGTGGCCTGGCCAGCTTCAAGCGCGCGTTGAAAAAGGAGGATCAGGCTTCAATTTCTCGCTTTTTCGAACAAGCCAAAGAACGTCGCGATAAATGGTCCCGCAGCTCATCCTCATCCTCATCCTCGGCCGAGTAGTGGCTCCTGAATCGCCGCCACAGGGCTAAACCGAACCGCTGACCACGTGTCCTTGCCTGATATCCTCGAAATCGTCCCACTCGAAACACGAGTGACCGCGACGATTACTGTGCCCGGGTCAAAGAGCATAACCAACCGAGCCTTGATTCTCGCGGCCTTGGCTGAGGGCGAGACGGTGCTGCGCGGTGCGCTTTGGAGTGAGGATACGCAGGTCATGGTGGAATGCTTGCAGGAGCTGGGGTTTATGGTGAACGTGGCGTCTGACCCTCACGAGTTCTGCAACCGAAAAATCACCGTTTATGGTAAGGGCGGTTCTGTTCCTGCTGGCGGCACGGAGCAACAACCTCTGGAATTGTTCGTCGGCAACGCGGGCACGGCGGCGCGATTTCTGGCTGCCTTGGTGTGCCTTGGACGGGGGGCATACCGACTTCAAGGCATCGCACGGATGCATGAGCGGCCGCAAGCTGCCCTTTTCCATGCACTGCGGCAGTTGGGCTATCGAATCGACTCACCAAACGACAAATTGCCCGCAGTGGTCCATGGAACCGGTCCACGGCCCGGTAAGTGCGAGGTGAGCATCGAAGAGAGCTCGCAGTTCGCTTCGGCGCTGTTGCTGTGTGCGGGCGCCGGAGGGTGGCAAGTGACGGTGAAAGGCAACGACCAGGAAGAGGCAGCGTACGTCCTGATGACTTCGAAGATGATCCAGGTTTTTCCGAAGACTGGCGGCACCTTCCAGATTGAGCCGGATGCGTCAAGCGGAAGTTACTTTTTGGCCGCGCAGCGACTGGCGCCCTGGTGGGAAACCCTGGAATACTCCGCACAGTTCAAAGTAAAGGTCCCCACGACCCTGGCTAGCACGATTTCCGTTGCCGATTGGCCGTCGTCAGGCTGGCAAATTGACGAGCTGTTTCCACAGGCATTGCGACGTACGGATTCGGACATGACCTTCGTCTCCAGGTTGGAGAACGACGGATTGGTCCCGGAGGCAACGAAAACACAGATGCGACAGATCTTTGGCGATGGCAGCATCTCTAGGACGAGGGATCTCGGAGACAGCATTATGACTGCGATTGTGGTCGCGCCACTCTCGACCCAGCCCGTCCGCTTCACCGACCTTGGCCGGCTTCGGGTCCAGGAATGTGAGCGGGTGCTGGCGCTGAGGACCGAGTTGACCAAGTGTGGCGCAAAGGTCATCGAGTCCGGCGATACGCTGGAGGTTTTTCCTTCCGAGCTGCACGGCGCAGAAATTGAAACCTACAATGACCATCGGATGGCGATGTGTTTTGCGATTCTGGGATTGAAAGTGCCCAGTATAAAAATCAAGGATCCGTCGTGCGTGAAAAAGACATTTCCCAATTTTTTCCAAAAAATTGCGGGCTCGCCACCCGGAGGGCTTGGCGCCACAATCCTGAATGGAAACCGCCGCTCCCTTAGGGTTGACGAATTGTTTGCGGACTAAAATTTCAGGCCGATGGACTCTTTCAAGACCAAACCTCCAATCGTCATCGCCATCGACGGCACCAGCGCCAGCGGTAAGAGCACAAACGCCCGGCGAGTGGCCAAGGCGCTGAATTTCATCTATGTCGATACGGGGGCCATGTACCGCACACTATCCTGGTACTGCTTGCAGCATAAAATCGATGTCGAATACGAGCGAGCGGTGGCTGGCGCCTGTACAAAGTGGAAGCCGGCGCTGGAATGTGTGGACGGCGAAGTGCATTTGACGGTTGGTGGCTACTACCCTGCCGCGGAAATTCGCACAGGGGAAGTGAGCGCGGCCGTGCCGCACGTCGCGGCGGTGCCAAAAGTCCGAGCTTGGATGAAGAAAAAGCAACGAGAGTGCATCCGATTTGGCGATCTGGTGATGGAGGGGAGGGACATCGGAACAAACGTTTTTCCGGAAACTGATTTCAAATACTACCTGGATGCGCATCTCGAGGAGCGGTCGCGCCGCCGTGCGGCCGAGGGAGTGCAGGAGAACCTCGCGGCTCGGGATTTACGGGACAGTCAACGAGCCGCAGCGCCGCTGATGGTAGCACTCGGCGCGAAAGTCATTAATAACTCCCAGATGTCCGCTGAGGAAACCAGCGCCTTGATCCTGCAAGATATCAAAGCGCGGCTGAAGCGGGATCTGAACGGATGATCGAAATCCTTCGTCCTCCGTTTTG
>JANXQE010000153.1 GCA_025356925.1 Limisphaerales bacterium
TTCTTACGCACCGAGCAAGCCCAGGCAAAAAAAAACTTCTGGTGCGACGCTGACGACACTGCCGCAAATCCGAGTGCAGTTGCAGCTCCGCCTCATCCAGCTGGCGGGACAATGCCCGTGGTGTAAAACTCGTTTTGATAACAGTGCGTGATCCTTAACCTGGTATTACTACTGAAAGCGGCGGTTCCTGGTGAAAGAGGTGTTCCGGCCTTGTTGTGACACCAACGACGTCACTCACGCCAGATCAACGTCCTGGGTAAATTCGAAGAAAACCATCCCGAACGTTGAAGGCGCGGCTTATCGAGTTCCGTCCCGCCCCGCTGCTTTCCCTGGCGTTTTTTTGAGAATGAATTGCTAAGGGAAAGCGGTTCCAATTAAGTTGGAAACGTGTCTCTGCCCGTTGTATTGAATTATCTGTCCGCGGCGGTTGCGCGCGCCTGGACGGCTTTTATCCTGATCCTAGTGTTTGCGACAATTCCATTTCCCTGCCGTGGAGAAACTGGAGTTCTCACCAATGCGTGGTCGTTCGTCATAGGCCCCGCATGCTATTCCTCGCCTGCGATTGCCGAGGACGGCACTATCTACTTCGGCGTATTTAATGGCGACTTTCGGGCGTTTCGGCCGGATGGATCCCCTAAGTGGGTCTTCCACGGCGACCGTGAGATCAAGTCGTCACCCGCTGTGGGGGCTGATGGAACAATCTATTTTGGCAGCCGCGGCCGCAAGCTCTACGCCTTGGGGCCGGACGGAACGAAGAAATGGGAATTTAAGACTGGTGCTTGGGTGGATTGTTCTCCGGCGCTGGCCAAGGATGGCACGATCTATTTTGGTTCCTGGGACAAAGATTTCTACGCCCTCAATCCTGACGGCTCACAGCAGTGGCGATTTCCCACGGGCGGGGAAATCGTCTCGTCGCCCGCGATCGGAGTAGAGGGTACGGTATATTTCGGTTCGCACGATCGAAGGTTTTACGCCCTGGTGCCAGCCGGCCGAAAGGCGTGGGAGTATGTCAGCGGCGGCCCCATCATCTCGTCCCCCGCCATCGATAGGGATGGCACATTGTACTTCACTTCTGTCGACGGGTTTTTCTACGCATTGCTCCCAAGTGGTTCTTTGAAGTGGAAGCTAAAAACAGGCGGGGTTACCGAGTCATCACCGGTCATCGGGGAGGATGGCACAATATACGTTGGCGTGAACACGGCTCTCTGGGCGATCTCTCCGGACGGGAAAAAGAAGTGGGAACAATCCTCCGGCGCTGCTCTGATCGAAGTCGCACCACTCGCTCTCGATGACGACACGGTGTGTTTCGTTTCCCGGCTGGGTATGTTGATAAATCTCGGCGCACCGAACCAGTTTAACTGGAGCTACTACCAGAATTGGTACGGCTGTGTGTCACCTGCAGTCGGTCGTGACGGGAGGATTTACACGATGGCGAACATCGTGGGAACCGGGATCTTGCTATGCGCTCTCGAGACCGAGGTTAGACTGGCCAAGTCCCCTTGGCCGAAGTTCCGTGGCGACGCTCAGGCCACCGGCAGGTGCAAGGCGACCGCGCCTTAGGGCAGTTGCAATAATAACTTCCCCTCTCTCCAAATCCGAAATTCGAAATCCGAAGGCCGAAAGAAAGGGCCCGAATCTAAGGTTGGCGCGGGATCCGGTCTTTTTCGGCCTTCGGGTTTCGGCCTTCTTTCGGGCTTCGGCCTTCGGCCTTCGGATTTCGGATTTCGGATTTCAACCGTAAAGTAGGGAAAGCCATGTTGTTAGGATAACGCCCGTAAGCGGGTTCCCATTTTTGCACGAGCCCTTAGCGACCGTCGACCTGTGGTAAAGCCAGCCAGCCTCCGCGCTGAGTGGCAGCATCTGTAAAGTTGTAATATAAGAGACGGACAACTGGCGCGATGAAAGCATTTTGTTGACAAAAAATCAACTGGAAGCGACCAGCAAATCCTCCTCAGGTCCGAGCCAATGGTGATTGGGAAAAATACTGGACTGAAATCGCCAAAAACTGACCGACACCTTTAATCGCACCCGGCTCAGGGGATCTCTTTGATTAGCAGGTCAGCTGACCGGTAATCTACGGGCCAGGAATCCACTTCGTTCGAGATGCTTTGCGGGAAGAATTGGCGCCGGCGGTTGCTGCCGGGATCAACGGCTTCCGCGGCAAACCGGACAGGTGACTCGCTAATCAACACGAGCTTGTTGTACCCGAGCGCTTTCAGTCGGGACATCGCCTCCGCGCTACTGAGGAGGTCGCGCAAGCCCGTAATGGAAGGCTCCGTACTCGTGCTGTTAAGCTGCAGGACATAAAACCCTTTTCTTGCCGAGCGAAACAGTTCTTCACCACCCCAAACTCGGCCTTCCGAGTAAACAATCAGCTTATCGTCCGGGCCTGTGTGTTCGCGGATGATGGAAGCCATTTGCCGGGGAAACGAATCGTAATCGACCGCGATTTTCATGGTGAGAATGCCGTCGAGAGCTGAGCCCAGAAGGGCGAGGCCCGCCAGGCCGATGAATGCGGGCTTCCAGGCTGCGGTGCGAGTCCATAACTCTTCGCATTCGGAAAGGGTGGTCCCGCACAGAAGCGCAACAGCGGGGCAGCACATCAGGTAATAGTGCCAATGGTTTAGGACCACGTGGGTAAAAATTAAGGTAACCAGCAAGGTTCCCAGCAACCAGAATTTCGCCAACAGGTTTCCGCGACGGACCAAGCCTGCAACCAAAAGAGGGCTCAGCGCCAGGGTGCCCAT
>JANXQE010000106.1 GCA_025356925.1 Limisphaerales bacterium
GGCCAGATTAGAACTTACGATGGACTGCCCTTCGTGAACATGACATTCGTCGATTCGGTCAACAACCTGCTCGGGGTTGGTTGGCTCGAGCGTTTCACTCACACGAACCTCTACGACACGACGAAGCAAGATTTGATCAAATACTCACAGCCGCACGATACCTTATTCGACGAGCTTAATGGCAAGATTGTGGTCGGTGGATATGCCTTCCAGGTGCCCCCGACTGCTCAGCCAGGCCAAACTTACCAAATCCAACTTGGCCGTCCGTCCGCCACTTCCGACGGCGTTGGCGCGCCCGGCTCGGACGTATTCATCACAACTCTGACCAACGGCTCGCTGACTGCTGGCTCGGAGAACTCGATTAAGTTCGTTACGGCGGGCCAACGAAAGTACACTGTCGGCGATTGCGCCCCGTTCCGATGGTTCAATGCCGGAGATTTTGGTGATACCAACCTGGACAACAGCGATGTGATGCAGGTGTTCCAATCGGCTATCTACCTCAATAACTATCCGCCGCCGGGCAGTGATTTCTTCGACAGCATGGATTCCTGTGGGGCGCTCTTTGTTCAGAGTCCCAATGGGTATCTCACGCGTGGTGGAACAATCGTTGATCCGGCCGCCTTGAATCTCCTGTTCAACGGCAACGATACGACGATCAATCAAATCGCCTTCGGTGATGGCAACCTGGACGTGTGCGACGTTTATGTAACGTTCCGGCGGTCACTGGATCCGAGCCTGGTTTGGTTCCAGCGCTTCTGGACCAATGGTGCGCGCGCTGCCGAATTCATCGGGAACCCGCCCGCCACGCCGCAAGGCACTCCGCCAACGCCGTTGGGCCTGCAGACCCCGACGGTTGCGCCAGCGGTCAATTTTGCCGCCGGTGTTCTCCGAGCCTCGGCCGGCCAAACTGTGCAAGTGCCAATCACGGCACAGGTGCTGGGAGCTTATCCCTTACGCGTGTTAATGCTCAATCTCAGCGTCAATCCTTTGGACGGGTCCCCCGCGCTGGCGGCTCCGGTGCAATTCAACGCGAACCCCGCTCTGGGGCAAGCGACCCTGACGTCCTCGACCGGGAACGGCAACTACGCCGCTTCCTGGCTCAATAGCACAATCGCTGGGCTGACCAGTAACGCCGTCCTGGGCACCCTGACCGTCACCATTCCTGCGACTGCGTCGCCGAACGCGGCTTACGCCATTCATTTCGATCACGCTTCCGCTTCACCCAATGGTCTAGCCTCGTTTGCGAAGACCACGGCCACGGGCCTGATTACCCTTGCGGACCGGTCTGCGTCCTACTTCAACGATGGCATCCCGGACTCCTGGCGGCTCAAGTATTTCGGCAGCATCTACAACCTGCTGTCGCAGGCCAGCGCCGACGCCGACGGCGACGGTGCCAATAACTGGCAGGAATTCGTTGCCGGGACCGATCCGACCGATGCCAAGTCCTGCCTCCAGGTTTCGACACATCAGGCCGCAGCGACGCAAAACCAGGACTGCGTGGTTCATTGGCCAAGCGTCGCGGGCAAGACCTATGTGATCCAGCGTTCAGCGGATCTCTTTACCCAGAACTGGGTCACAGTTTCCACTAGCACCGGCACGGGAACGGACATGGAATTCCATGATACCACCGGGGGTGCCATTCGGTTTTATCGGGTGCAGGTCGCCCCGTAATTCGGTAATAGCTCATAGAACAGCCTTCAACGGCGCATCCCCGGTGGATGCGCCGCTTGTTTTTACAGTATCGACTTGAGCTTGGCCGCGCCTCGACGGGGCCCGCACGGGGCCACCCGCCCAACCCTCACCCCTGCGCCTCAGCAACCTTCTTCAGGTAATCGAACGAAAATAGACCGGTGTTATGGCCATCGGCCCAAACCGGTTGCACGGCGTAGCTGCCGACCAGGCTCAAACCGCGCAGCTCAAACGCCCGGGCGGCTAAGGTCTGCTCCGGCCCTTTGTACAAATTCCCCATGATGTCGGCTTCTCCCTTACAGCCCGCGCAGGGACAGGCTCGCCTCAGTCTTTCCAGGGAAATGAAGCTTTCGGTGCCGTCGTCCCACTTGACGGCGAGTTCCTGTCCGATCGGTTGGAGGTTTACGGGGCGCATCCGTTCGCGGCATAATACCGCCTCGCCACCTCGAATCGAGGATAAATCCCTTGCTCACGCGCCTTGGCGCCTTCAGATTTTGCGGAAACCGCGTCAGGCTTCAGGCCAATAACCGCCGCGGTGTTGAACCGTGAATAAACTACTCCGCCGCGCATTCCTCAAAAGGCTTGGGCTGGCGGCGCCCTTGGCGGGTTTTGTTCCGACCTTGGGCCTGGGGCAAGTGACGACCGGCCGAGTCGCTCCGGCGGGGGACCGGAAACTTTCGGCCCACGAACTGGGTGCTGAACTGGTAATCATCGGGGGTGGTTTGGGCGGCTGCGCGGCCGCTCTGGCCGCGGCTCGCAACGGGCGGCGCGTGGTCCTCTGTGAGGAAACGGACTGGATCGGAGGCCAACTCACCGCGCAAGCGGTCCCACCCGATGAGAATCCCTGGATCGAGACCTTCGGCGGCACGCGCTCCTACCTCGAGTTGCGGCGGAGGATTCGGGACTATTACCTGCGGAAATACCCCCTGACCGCAGAGGCTCGTGCCAAAGCTTATCTCAACCCCGGCAACGGCTGGGTTTCGCGCCTCTGCCATGAGCCCAAGGTTTCCCTCGCAGTGCTCGAGGAGCTGCTCGCGCCGTTTGTGAGCGCGCAACAGGTCAGAATCCTCCTGCGGCACAAGGCGATCGACGCGGATTATGACAAAGATCGAGTAAACGCAGTCCACGTCCGCAGCCTGGAAACCGGAAACGACCTCGTTTTGCATGGCGATTATTTCGCCGACGCCACCGAGTTGGGCGACTTGCTCCCGTTGACCAAGACCGAGTACGTTACGGGGGCGGAATCGCGAAGGGAAACGACCGAACCGCACGCGCCCGAGCAGGCCGCTCCAGCCAACCAGCAGGCTTTCACCTGTTGCTTCGCAATCGATTACATTGCCGGCGAGGACCACCGAGTTCAAAAGCCTGCCGAATACGCCTTTTGGCGCGACTTTGTCCCCAGCCTAAATCCCGCCTGGCCCGGCCGCTTGTTCTCGTGGGACGTCACCGATCCGGTCAGTACCCGGCCTAAGACATTCGAAATGGACCCGCAGAAGGGCACCGGGCTATGGTCCTATCGGCGGATTTCCGACCGGGCTCAATTTGCCGCCGGCACTTACCTGAGCGATGTCTCGCTCGTCAACTGGCCCCAAAACGATTTCATGCTCGGGAATCTATCCGAGATTCCACCGGCGGAAGCCAGCCGAAATCTGGCGCGCGCCAAGCAGCTCAGCTTGTCGCTGCTTTATTGGATGCAGACCGAGGCCCCGCGCCCGGACGGCGGAACCGGTTGGCCCGGGTTGCGGCTGCGACCGGATATCCTTGGCACCGAGGATGGGCTGGCCAAATACCCGTACACCCGCGAAAGCCGGCGCATTCGAGCGGAGTTTACCGTTTTGGAGCAGCACGTCGCGACGGACGCGCGCATGAGAGAAACCGGCGCCTCTCGCGAAGAGGTGCGAGCCGCGCCCTTTGGTGACTCCGTCGGCATCGGCAGCTACCGGATTGACTTGCACGCCAGCACCGCCGGCGACAACTACCTGGACATCAGCTCCCTTCCTTTTCAAATCCCTCTGGGCGCGCTGGTGCCACAGCGGATGGAGAATTTGCTGCCGGCCTGTAAGAACCTGGGAGTCACCCATATCACCAACGGCTGCTACCGGTTGCACCCGGTCGAGTGGAATATCGGAGAGTCGGCGGGCGCCCTGGCTGCCTTTTGTCTTGGTCGGAAGATCGCGCCACGGGCCGTGCTCAAACAACCTGGGTTGCTCAAGGACTTCCAAGCGTTGTTGCAAGCGCAAGGCGTGCCGTTGGCCTGGCCAAAAGTCACACCCAGGTAGGGCGCACGGTAAGCGACTCCCAGGATCAATCGAGGTAAATCCAGAAACCACGGAAGGACAAACATCGATGCCTAAAAGGGAAAAATTCGCGTTGGTTTTCGTGACCGTACCTAACCTCGGGACGGCGCGGAGATTGGCCACGCTTGCCTTGAGTGCCCGGTTGGTGGCTTGCGCGAATCTGGTTCCCAAAATCGAATCGCACTATTGGTGGCGGGGAAAAATCGAAATCGCGACGGAAATTTTGATACTGTTCAAGACCACAACGCAACGGCTCGAAGCCCTCGAGAAGCTGATCCTTGCCAGGCACCCCTATGATACGCCGGAGTTTGTGGTGGTATCGATTGCCAGGGGAAATAAGCGCTACCTGGAATGGCTCAGCCAGGCTTCATCTGAAGCATGAATCAGCCCTGGTTGCAGAATTACGATCCGGTTCACAGCCCGATCCTTTCCACCCTGCTGGCAGCCACGCCGGTGGCAATTCTGTTGGGTTCCATAGCGATCCTAAGGATTCGGATCCATTTTTCGGCCCTGCTGGGCCTTTCGTTCGCCGGCGCGATCGCCGTCGGAATCTACGGCATGCCGGCCAAAACCGCGGTTGCTGCGGGAGCTTTTGGAGCGGCTTTCGGACTGTTTCCGGTGAGCTGGATCGTTTTGAACGTCATGTTTCTGTACCAGCTTACCGTAGACCGCGGCCTGTTTGGGGTGCTCCGAGACAGTCTGGCGCGGGTCGCGCCGGATCCTCGGGTGCAGGTGATCCTGATTGCCTTTTCCTTCGGCGCGTTCGTGGAGGGCGTTGCCGGCTTCGGGGCGCCGGTCGCGATCACCGCGGCCATTTTGATTCAGTTGGGATTCAAACCGCTTCATGCCTCGGGCTTGGCGCTGATCGCCAATACCGCTCCCGTTGCTTTTGGCTCTCTCGGTATCCCAATTACCACCCTCGAACAGGTTACCGGACTGGACGCTTTCAAGATATCCGCCATGGTAGGCCGGCAATTGCCTCTGTTCTCCGCGCTGATTCCCTTTTGGGTGGTGGCCGCCTATGCCGGATGGAGAAGCATGCTTGGCGTCTGGCCTGCCGCCCTGGTCGCCGGCGTCGCCTTTGCTGTTCCCCAATTTCTCGTTTCCAATTTTCATGGACCCTGGCTGGTCGATACTATTTCCGGGGCGAGTTCGATCCTGGCATTGATCGCCTTGCTGCGGTTTTGGAAACCGCTGGCGGCTCAGCCTGGGCCAGCGTTGTCACCCGCGATTTCGCAGCCGGCCTTTCCACGCTGCCAGCTTGCTGCTGCTGCCGGCGACACACCCGCGAAACTCCCGGGCACTGAGAGCTCGCTATCGACAAAACAGGTTTTTCGCTCGTGGCTGCCCTGGCTGATCCTAACCGCCCTGATGCTTGTCTGGGGCTTGCCGAGGTTCAAAGCCAGGCTGGACCGAGTCGCCTCGCCCAGCTTCGCGGTCCCGTACCTGGACAAAGTCGTACAGCGGGTCCCACCCGTGGCGGCGGTGGGTGCGCAGCCTGAAACGGCTAATTTCCCAGAGCCAGCATGGCGGCGATGGTGAGCAAGGAAAAACGGATGCGGTAAATGGTCTGGACGTAGATCCTCGCCAGGTCATCGACCCGGTAGCCCATGGCCATACCCGAAATAATGGATGCCACCAGAATGCCGGT
>JANXQE010000119.1 GCA_025356925.1 Limisphaerales bacterium
CAGTTTTCTGCCAAGACCGGCCACGGCGAAACGCGCCAATTGCCAAAGGAGCTACTCGAAGCTGCCAAACGCGGCATGGACAAACTTGGCCTTCGCGCGCTGGTGTCGGTGGGCGGCGACGGTTCGCTGACCATCGCACAGCAGATGCACGAGTTCGGCATTCCGATCGTCGGTGTGCCCAAGACGATAGACAACGATTTGGAGGCGACAACGATCACGTTCGGCTTCGACTCCGCGGTGGCCTGCGCGACCGACGCTCTGGACCGCCTGCATACGACGGCGGAAAGCCACAATCGCGTCATGGTGCTGGAAGTAATGGGGCGATACGCCGGTTGGATTGCCATATATGCGGGCGTGGCGGGTGGTGCGGATGTGATCTTGATCCCCGAGATTCCGTTCCGTTACGAGAGCATTTGCGCGGCGGTTACCGAGCGTGAGAAGAAGGGAAAACAATTCACACTCGTGGTCGCTGCGGAGGGCGCACAGCCGGCGGGTGGCGGTTTCGTCACTGCTGGCGCGCAGGAGCAGGACCGCGAGGCACGTTTGGGCGGCATCGGCGCGGTGGTGGCGGCGGAAATCGAGGCGCGTACGGGCAAAGAAACCCGCTCGCTGGTACTGGGGCATTTGCAGCGCGGGGGCAGCCCCACCTTCATGGACCGAGTACTGTGCACGCTGTTTGGCGCCAAGGCGGTCGAGCTGATCACTGACGGCCGGTTCGGCCGAATGGTGGCGCACAACGGAAAATTCGTAGACAGCGTGCCATTGGCCAAGGCCGTGGGCGGTTTACGCACAGTCCCGCTCGAAGGCGGATTCGTGGTTGCCGCCCGCGCACTGGGCATCAGTCTTGGCGACTGAACGGCAGAGAACTTCGTCGCCTTGCTTGCCAGACACGGCAGCACTCGTCCGACACCCGCCGCGTCTGCCAATCCTCGACCTGCCGGACCATCCCGGCGCTAACTTCCTTTGACGTCCAGAGCCACCATTTTCTCCAGACTGCGGAGGTAGATGCGACCGTTGGCCAGCACAGGAGGGGCCCAGGTGTCTTTGCCCGACAGCGCCTGGAAGTGTTCGATTTCCTGGAAGGCGTCAGGCGAGGCTTCCGCAAGTCCGAGTTTGCCATTCTGGCCGTAGAGGATCAACTTGCCATCGGCGAACATCAGGGAACCTTTGCCGTAGTCGCCTGTTTTCCATTTGACTTCGCCCGTCTTCCAATCGAGGCATTTAAGATCGTTTTCATCATAGCCGTACAGGTAGCCGTTCACTAAGACGCAACTGTTGACGTGGTTCCGCATGTTCTTGTTGCGCCAGACCTCAGTAGCACCCGTCGGGGCCACGTTCAGCCGCGCGCAGCCATAGTTATAGCCGGAGGAAACAAAGATCTGGTCGCCCGAGATGATGGGGGTCGCGGCGTTGACGCCATAACTGGTTTTCCAGGGGAAGCGCCACAATTCGGACCCGTTTTTCATGCGGCGCCCGATAACATGCTCTTTACTAAACTGGGCGAAGCAGCGTTCTCCACCCCAGTCCGAAGCGACGATGGAGGAATAACCTGCGGGCTCGTCTCCGTTCTTCCAAACGAGTTGGCCGGTCAGTTTATCAAACGCAACTACCGACGCCCCCTTGCCGCTCGCCTCGGCCAGCACCCAAGCCTGCTCGATCCAGGGCGAACCACTGTACCCCCAGGAGGGTGGCTCCCCTGCGAAGTCGGTTTTAAAATCCTTCGACCAAACTACTTTGCCGGTTCCCGCATCGAGGCAGAGGAAATTTCCCTGGCGGCTAAGGGTGTACACGCGAGCGCCGTCGACCGTCGGGGTACAGCGCGTGCCGTGATACCCGTTGGGGTCCTTGGCGGCGCACGGATAGCTGTGCTTCCAGATGAGCTTACCGGTCTCAGCGTCGAAGCAGAAGACGAGATCACTCTCCTGCACATTGCCCATGGTATAAACACGTCCCTGACTGACGGAGAACGAGGAGTAGCCAACGCCCACACTGCCTTCCCAGAGCTTTTTTGGACCTTCGGCAGGCCATTTGGCGAGCCAGCCCGTCTCTTTCGAAATGCCATCACGATTTGGCCCCCGCCATTGCGGCCAATCATCCGCCCGCGCGGAGCCGCCGGACAAGATCGAGCAGCACCACGAGATGATGAGCGGCAAAGCGAGCAAGCAGGACTTCCAAGGCGCTTGCGTGCGTGAGCGAACGAGCAGGTTACACATATCCAGGTCCAGGGTTATCTGATCCATGAGGGTTACGTCAACAACCGATCGCCCCTCCAGGTCAGCGGCTTGGCCGATCGCACGGTGTGGCGACTTGCGCTCCGATCGCAAGCGCAATTGCCTGTTTTGCATTCTCCCGTCGGTCATGGCAAGCGCCACGACAGGGTAGCGAAGAGCGCATTGGCTTCAAAATCGCTCACCCCTCCGGTGCTGGAATCCGCGTAGCGGTAATAGCGGTACTGAAGCCCCAGGCTCTTGCCCTTGCCGATTTGACGTCTTATACATGCTTGAAGTGCATGCTGGTGATAATGGGTTCCCAATGGCAGGCCCCCCGAAAAGTTGTCCTGCTCAAAATCGGCTGTGGAATAGGAATAACCTGCCAACACGTCAGTTTTGTCGTTTACGACGAAACTCCCATTGAGCACGGCGGTGTAGATGTTGCCGCCGTAAGGGGCCACCGCCGGACTGTCATTGGCGGCGGTGAGGGTTCGCGCATGCTGATAAGCGAAGGTTGTAGAGACAAACAAGCGCCGCCAGGGTGTCAGG
>JANXQE010000149.1 GCA_025356925.1 Limisphaerales bacterium
CGAGCAACAGCAACTCGAGACCGGCCAGGCCCCAGAACATTAATTTCGCAGGCAGCGACCAGCGGACCCGCAGACGACACCGCACGAGATGTTTTCCCTGCGCGTGGTCCTCGGCGACCGTGGCGAGCTGCAGTTGATTCCAGCGGCTGCCGTAGATCTCGACGTCGTAATCGCTCCAACCGATATCCGATTTTGTGAGCCACCCTTGCTGATCAAGGCGGCGGAGGATATCGGCCACGTACGCCAGGCGGTCGCGAGGCGTGGCACTCCAGTAGTCGGCCTGGTCCAGGGATTGGCCGCTTTCCCGCAAGGCGACCGAATCGAGGGTCTGGCGGGCGGCGTGCGGGGCGGCCCGTGGCGATAACCGGCCCTGGTAGCGCGCCCACCCGCGCACGATCGGCTGCAAAAAGAAGAGCAGCGCCACCAATGGCCGAGACCAGGGCCGGACCTTGGCCTTGGGCAAGGCTGCTTGCGCCGCGGCCGCCGCGCAGACCCCCAGCGAGACCGCCGCGCTCGTGATGGCCAGGGGCAGGATATAGTGAAAGACCCCGGAAAGGATCCACAACGGCAGCGTCACCAGCACGTGGTACTCGAGCGTGGTGCACAGCATTAAGGTGATCGCCGGCTCGGCGGCGTAAAGCGATTGAAAGCCGGCGCTGCCGAACAACCCGCGATAAATGATGGAGGGCCGTAGCAGCACGCCGAATTTTGAGGCGGTATAAATACGGCCACGCCAGATGCTGCCGCCGATGGAGTTGAAACACTCGGGGTGCGTGCGCACCAGCAAGGCTTCAGCCTCGCCATAGCCGTGCTGCTGTTTCAAATACTCCCCGATCGTCGAGCGGCGGTAGTGCCAGACAAAGGCCGAAGGACTAAACCCGATTTTGTAGCCGGTTTGCTGCAGGCGCCAGCACAGGTCAACGTCATCGCCGGCAGTATGAAAAATCGGGTCGAAGCCGCCAATTTCCTCGAGAACCGATTTAAAAAACGCCATGTTGCAGCCCGGAATGTGCTCCGCCTGGCGATCGGTCAACATGACATGGGCGGGGCCTCCTGGCGAAACCATCACCGCCGCCGCCACCGCGGAATCTTCGGGCGGGAGGAGATTGGGGCCACCCATTCCGGCAAACTCTCCTTCCAATAAATCGGACACAAGATAATACAACCAGTCTTCGTCGGCGCGGCAGTCCGCATCCGTGAACGCCACGATCTCGCCGGTTGCGGCGGCCAGGCCGGTGTTGCGGGCCACTGATAACCCCAGGTTCCGCTCGTGACGGAAAAAGCGCACGTTGGACCGCAGGGCCGCAATCTGCGGAGTCGTGTCGTTGGATCCATCGTCAACCAGGACGATTTCGTAATCCGGATAGTTGAGCCGCTGCAGCGAATCCAGGCACGCAGCCAGGGTGCGGTCGCCGTTATAGCTGCAGACCACAATCGAAACCTTGGGATATCTGGAAAGCGGAAAATACGGGGCGCAGCGGAACGCTTTCTGGAGCGCCGCGAAGGACTCTTTGGGCGCCCGATCTCGCCCGGTCAAGCCCATCCCCCAATCCTCGACCTGCCGGCCGTCGCGCCACCAATCATCCGTGAAGCTGAAGACGATGGCGCCGGCCAGGCCTCCACGGAACGCGTCCTGGATCTGCCAGGCCAGCATCTCGCATTTACGCTCTTCACCCTCTCGCAGGGAGTCGATGCCCAATTCTCCCAGGAGCAGCGGCTTCGATTCCGCGCTCATCTGGAGCTTCGCCAGGTAGCTCCGGAAGGCCGCTTGCTGGTGGAGGTAAACGTTGAAACAGACGAAATCCAATCCCTGCGGATGCAGGAACTCAGTCGGCGGATAGTTGGTGAACGTGCAAAGACAGCCGGGGTCGGCTCGCTTCGCGACCTGGACCAAGTCATCGATGAAGTCGGCTAAAGCGCGGGCGCCGCTCCAGCGGACAATGTCGGGTGGAATCTCATTGGCCACGCTGAAGGCGAACACCGCGGGGTGCCCCCCGCAGTCGGTCACCCCCTGGCGGACCGCCTGGAAGGCTTCCTGTCGGCGGGATTCAGAGTCCAAAAAACAGAGGTGCTTGTTCCAGGGAATATCGATGAGCAGCCGCAGTCCTTGCTCGGCGGCCAGGTCGAGGAACCAGCGGGGTGGCACATGGTACACCCGGAGCACGTTGGCTTCGAGCGCGCGGATTTGAGCGAAGTCAGCGACCGTTTGCTCCCGAGAAGCGAAACGCGAGCCCTCGGAGTCCGGGGCGAAAGGGCAGTAGGCAAGGCCCTGGACGTAAAATTTCTTTTCGCCGAGCCGGAAGAATTTACCGCCCACGCTAACGCGCGGCCGGGAGGAAGCCGCCACAGCCATGAGGTTTAGACGGAATGGGCGCCGGGTTTAGTCATCACCATTATTGCCATGCCAGAGCAGGAGGCCCGGGATCTTATTTCGCTTCCAATTTGATCTCCAGCCGGTCGAGCGTCGAGCCCTCGTGCAGGCTGAGTTGGGAGAGGGCTTTATTGTAGGTATCCAGCGCCTGGATCTCGTTGCCACGAGCCGTGGTCAGGTCGCGTTGCACCTGCAGAACCGTATAGGTGGTGCTCTTGCCGCTTTCTAGCTTCTTCTGCTCGGCATCCAGGGCCGCCTCTTCATACTCGCGGGCCGCGCGGGTCGCCTGCACCTGGTCGTAATTG
>JANXQE010000156.1 GCA_025356925.1 Limisphaerales bacterium
CCCTATTTCGTAGAGCGAAAACTCTACCCGAACGTCGACTTTTATAGCGGCATCATCATGCGCGCGATCGGCATTCCTTTGGAGATGTTCACCGTCATTTTTGCCATAGGCAGAATGCCGGGCTGGATTGCCAACTACAAAGAAGTCATGGAAGCCCCGACCCGAATCTATCGGCCACGCCAAATCTATATCGGCCCGACGTTGAATCACTATACTCCCATCAAAGAGCGGAAGTGAGCTCCGGCACCAACTATCAGGCCGCCTAACCACCGGCAGGTGATTCGTGGCGCGCCCGGCCAAGCAATCCATCAATGAACGTTCACGAATTCCAAGCCAAGCAGCTTCTGTCCAAATACGGCGTGGCGGTACCTCCAGGTGAGGTTTGCGACTCACCGGAATCGGCGAAACGTGTTGGCGACCAGTTTTTCAACAAGGGCGCCTCGATGGTAGTGGTAAAATCGCAAATCCACGCCGGGGGCCGGGGCAAGGGCACCTTCAAAAGCGGCTTTCGAGGCGGGGTTAAGTTGTGTAAGAGCGCCGACGAGGTTTTTGAGAACGCGCGAGGCATGCTTGGGAACGTGCTGGTAACCAAACAAACCGGGCCAGAAGGCCGGTTGGTCAGCAAAGTCCTCGTCGAGATGGCTCGGGAGATTCAAAAAGAACTCTACGTAGCTGTCCTGTTGGATCGGACGATTTCCCGGCCGATCCTCATGGCCAGCACCGAAGGCGGAATGGACATCGAGGAGGTCGCGGCCAAAACTCCGGAAAAAATTGTTAAGGAAGCCATCGACCCCGCGCTGGGCATGATGCCGTATCAGGCGCGCAAGGTGGCGGCCGCATTGGGACTCAAAGGCGATTTACTCAACCAGGCGGCCAAGCTGCTGCAGGGGATCTACCGAACCTGGTGGGAATGTGACGCTACCTTGGTCGAGATCAATCCGTTTTGCGTTGTGCTCTCGAATGATGGCAAGGCGGCTTTGCTGGCGGTGGATGCCAAGCTCTCGCTCGATGACAATGCCCTCTATCGGCATCCCGATCTCCAAGCGATGCGCGACCTTGCTGAGGAAGCGCCTTTGGAAACCGCCGCGAGCAAGTTTAATCTCAATTATATTAAACTGGATGGCACGATCGCCTGCCTTGTGAATGGCGCGGGGTTGGCCATGGCAACCATGGACATCATCCAGCATTTCGGCGGCCGCCCGGCCAACTTCCTCGACGTCGGCGGCGGCGCCAGCCAGGAACAGGTGGCGGCTGCGTTCCAGATCATCCTGCAGGATCCAAATGTGAAGGGGATCCTGGTCAACATCTTTGGCGGGATCATGGATTGTGACGTGATCGCTAAGGGGATCGTCGCGGCCGTGAAGCAAACCGGTTTGCAGTTGCCTTTGGTCGTGCGATTGGAAGGCAACAACGTTGCCGCAGGCAAGAAAACCCTGGCCGACTCGGACTTGACGATCATCGGTGCGGATTCAATGGCCGATGCCGCACAAAAAGTGGTACACGCCGTGGCCAAAGGTTGAACGATGTTGGACGACCCGCTCATCGAGCAGCTAAACCGAGGCTATAATCTTGCCGCTGTCAGACTGCTCGAGGCTATCAAAGAAAAGAAAGGCCGGACCTAACACACTCAAGCGCCATGTCGATCCTAATCAATCCGCAAACCCGCATTCTCGTCCAGGGCATCACCGGTAGTTTCGGTGCGCGGCATACCCAACTGAGCCTCGCGTACGGGACACAAGTCGTGGCTGGTGTCACGCCCGGGAAAGGGGGACAGCTTTTCGAGAATAAAGTCCCCATCTTCGACACGGTCGCCGAGGCCATGAAGCAGTCGGGCGCCACCGCTTCGGCGATCTTTGTGCCTCCCGCCTTTGCGGCGGATGCGATCCTCGAAGGCGTGGACGCGGGTCTGGAGTTGGTGGTCTGCATCACGGAGGGCATTCCGGTCAATGACATGGTCAAGGTCAAACGCGCGATGCAAGGGAGCAAGACGCGCCTGATCGGGCCGAATTGTCCGGGAATTGTTACACCCGGCCCCGATAAGGACTCTTTCGGAGGGTGCCGGATCGGCATTTCTCCGGGATACATCCACCGCCGCGGTCATATTGGAGTGGTGTCGCGCAGCGGCACGCTGACCTACGAAGCGGTGTGGCAACTGACTTGTCGCGGCGTCGGCCAATCCACCTGCGTCGGGATCGGAGGCGATCCGGTCAACGGCACGTCCCATTTGGATACCATCAAATTGTTCGAAGCCGATCCCGACACCCACGGGATGATCCTGATCGGGGAGATCGGCGGTTCGGCTGAGGAAGAGGCCGCGGATTGGATTAAGCGCAATGGCAGCAAGCCGGTCGCGGGATTCATCGCCGGAGCAACGGCTCCGCCAGGCCGCCGAATGGGTCACGCTGGCGCGATTGTCAGCGGCGGCAAAGGCACGGCCGCGGCGAAGATCGATGCGTTTCGCGACGCAGGGATCGGAGTGGCCGCGACCCCGTCGGAGATGGCGGAGACTCTCCTCAAAATGATGTGAACCTGACGCACGCGAGACCTGCAATGGGGTTGGCTCCGAAGATTTGGAATCGGCGTCCGCCCTGGTCCAGAACTCTCAAATGGGTGCGATTGATTTCCTGCTGAATCTGGCCGGCCTGCTGCTCTGGCTAAGCTGGCGTTCGGCACAGTTCGACCCCCTGGTCAGCGCCGCCCCCGTTACCCTGATCGGCACCCTGAAGCGCGTGGAGCCGCGACGACTCAAAGCCTGGCAGTTGGCCGTCGTGCTGGCCAGCCTCATCGGATTGCGGGCCGCGGGCTATCTGCTCATCGGGGCTCCAGCCGATTGGACACCGAAACTCAATTTGGAGCTCGTGGTGCTGGCGTTTCGCAGTGACCACTTCGGCTCGGATCTCGTGTTTTCCTGTTTAAGCTTCCTGCGCGTCCTGGTTGTCTTCTATTTCTGGCTGATGATCCTGGCGCTGATCAATCGGTCCGGCGAAGAAGTGGACCCGATTCAAAAACTGGTGCGGCTGCATCTGGGCCGTGCGGCTCGCTGGCCGTGGCCGATGCAGTTGTTGCTGCCGTTTCTGATGGTCATGCTGCTCTGGCTGGGGCTCTATCCCGTGCTCGACAGACTCGATGTGGTCGCTCGTGCCCATTCCTGGGTGCATGTCGTGGAGCAAGCCTCGCTGGTCGGCCTCGGCTTGCTCTTGAGTCTGCGTTATGTGTTGCCGGCGTTCCTCCTCCTACACCTGGTTGCCAGCTATGTGTATTTGGGAACCAATCCACTGTGGGACTTTATCACCCACACCGCGCTGAATATGACCGCCCCCCTTCGACGACTCCCGCTGCGCTTTGCCAGACTGGACCTCACTCCGGTCGCGGGCGTGATCCTGATATTATGGCTGCTCGAATGGCTTCCCAATTTCATCCTCAGCAAACTGGCCGCCTCCAGGCTGAGCAGTTGGCCGCTCTAGGTCAGAGAGCCCTGGGCAGCTTGATCGTGACCACTGTGCTCGAATCACGATGGCTGTTGATGCTCAAGGTTCCCCCATGCAGCTCGGTGAGGCGTTTGGCAATGGATAAACCCAACCCGATCCCCTGCTGCTCGTGCAGCTTGCGGTCGAACTGCATATAAGCCCCGACCTTGGTGATGTGCTCGGTTGAAAAACCGCGGCCTCGATCGCCGACAATGAGGGCCACACTTCCTGATACCTCGGCGAGTGACACGCTCACCGGCGTGGCTTGGTCGGAAAATTTGAAAGCATTCTGTACCACCTCATCCACAATCTTGGCAAGGTACTCCTCGGAAATAGCGACCGGCAGATCGTGCAGGTCGAGAACCAGATCATGGTCGCGATTGGCCTGGTGGGCCTGGGCACGAGCGTGGCGTTCGATCAGCCCGGCCGGTGCCTCAGTCCGCTTCTTGCGCAAAGCGCTGAGCTTTTGCGGCTCGGAGCCAAGCAACTCAATTTGCGCGTAGATCAGGAAGTTCTCGATCAAGCGCTCCAGTCTCCGGCCGGATTCGTGGATCACCTGGCCCATTTCGGCGACCTCCTCGGGCGGCAGGGTCGCCGCCTCCGCGCTCAAAATCTCGCCGTACGCCAGGATGCCGTTGAGCGGCGTGCGCAGTTCGTGCGGGAGCATGAGGCTGATATTGTCGCGCAAATCGGCCAGCTTTTTCTCCGCCTCCTCGCGCACGGTCTGAACTTTCTTGAGCCGCGCGTCCACCGCGGCGTAGAGCGCTTCGATCGAAAAAGGTTTGGGCAGGTAATCGTCGGCGCCCAGTTCCATGCCGTGCCGCATGCCGGCGTGATCGGCTAATCCGGTCATGAGAATAAATGGCACCGACGCGGTAGCCGGTTCGCTGCGAAGTGAAGACAGGGTCAAGTAACCATCTACCTTCTCCATGTTCACGTCGCAGAGGATCAGGTCGGGCAAGACCTGTCGAGCTGCCTCGATCCCCGCGGCCCCGTTCTCGGCCTCGAGCACCTCAAAACCTTTCTGCTCCAGCGCCATGTGAACCATCTCGCGCAGCCAGGTTTCGTCATCAATGACCAGGATTCTCTTCATCTGCTCTTTGCACCATCAATATTCTTTTAGAGACAAAGCCAATCGGCAGCCTCAAGCGAGGCTCTTTCCTCGCCCCTGAGTTTTTTTTGCCCGTGTCTTAAAACCATACAAAGCTAAGACACCCACAGCTCAGTTGTCCACCGACATTCGTCGCTGCCCAGCGATTTTCATTACAACGCCGCAGTTCGACCAGCCATTCCTGCCTGCCGGTTTCAGCGGCTTTTCACTCGCTGACACCCTCACGGGGCGGGAAAGCCTGCCCGGCACTAAAAAGGGAGTTGCTGGTCGTCGCCGCCCTCCTCCAGGCACATCTGCTATAAGCAAGTCCTTTGCCCATTTCTGGGAGTTGGACGTTCGCAGAAGGTTCGTGGGTGGTTTTCATCCAAACGCGACAGCCGTCAGGTCTGGCAGGGATACATCTGCGGAACACCGTCCAGGTCAAAGATCGCGGCACGGATTGGCACGCGGGAGGTCACGTGAATAGACTGGCGCAGGGAGGGGCGGTGTCAATGTGCGGGCCAAAGCTGCCGGATGTCATCAAAAACGGTTCGAACCGGGAGCAACTCAAGACCCGCAGGGTCGCGGCGGATCACGACCTTCCGGCTCGGCGGCCGCCAGATTGCCTCATCCGTTGCGCCCCACAGCACAAGTGCCGGCAGGCCCAAGGCCGCGGCAAGGTGCGAAATCCCGGAATCGTGACCGACGAATCCCTGGCAGCGGGCCAGGAGGCGGGCCAGTTCGGTCAGCGGCAAGCTCTGAGCCACCCTGGTCCGCGCCGGCGGCAGCGCCGCAGCCAGCCGCTGCAATCTCTCACCCTCTACCTCGCCACCGATCAGCAGCAGGTTATGGACAGTCAGGTCCACGAGCCTTTGGAGCAATTCGGCCCATCGATCTTCCGGCCAATTCTTCCGGTCGCTCCCGCTGCCGGGATGAAGCGCCAGGCGCGGCGGAACGGCCGGGGAAGCCTCGGAATCGGTGAGTGACATCTCGGCCGACTTATCGGGGTGACGTCGGGCGGCCAGGCTCGCTTTGGGGGCAAGACTGAGGTGGAGTTGGGGCACCGGATCCGCCTCAAAAATAGCTAATCGTTCCAGCGGCTTGAGATAGACTTTGGCGGCATGAACCTGGGCCCGCTCGTCGGGCCGATGCGGGCAAACGATGAATTGCGCGGGAGAACAGCGGCCTACGTTGGTTCTAAAAATTTCGTCAGGGTCGTACAGGTAGGAAACAATCAGATCGAACTCGGAAAAGTAATCGGCCAGGTCCCGGGCGAGCGGCCCGTTCCGGGCGAAGAAGCCGGCAAGAGCGCGGGCCTCGATCGAGCTCGCCTGGTCCACCAGACCGCCGGCAATGGCGAGTTGGACGATGTGCGGATACCCCAGGACCGCGAGGTGCGCCTGGGGAAACTGGCGCCGGAGGGCGGCGATGGCCGGCAGGGTGAGGATGAAGTCGCCGATGGCTCCCCCACGAATGACCAGGATCTTGCCGCGCTGCGAGTTCACTCCGGGCCTGGCCTTCGCCGCACTTAATACCTGGTGAAACCCAACAGCGCGACCAATAGGCCGAAGGCCAGGCGGATGCCACAGCCGATCTTAATCCTTTTTTCATTCGCCGTAGCCCAGTGCAAAAGATCCCGCAGCCTCCAGGGCGAAATGGTGAGCCAGATTCCGGCGATCACCAGGAGGTAGGCCCAGGTTTGGATAATCAGGACCAACGGGTTCTCCGGCAGATGCGGCCGGCCGGTATCCACCATCAGCTTGGCCAGCAACAAAAAGACGACCGCGAGGCCGCGCACAGCCAGAAAATCCTGCACGTAAATGCAACTGCCAATGCCGACGGCGGCGAACCCGGCAAACAGCACATTCT
>JANXQE010000161.1 GCA_025356925.1 Limisphaerales bacterium
CGAGCTCGACCCGTTCCAACCCTATGGCTTTTTTCTTGAGCAGGAGCTGTGTTCCTCGGGCCGGATCCTGCGGTCGGGCGGCATCCTGCTGACCAACAAGGAGTGTCCCTGGCATTGCCTCATGTGTGATCTCTGGACGCACACCCTCACCCGCTCCGTTCCCCGCGGAGCCATTCCCAGGCAGATCGATTACGCCCTCGCCAACTTCGGCGCACATCCCGAGCAGCTCAAGCTATATAACAGCGGCAGCTTTTTCGATCCCGCGGCGATTCCGCCCGAGGACTACCCCGCAGTCGCCCACCGCGTCTCCTGCGCCCAGCACATCATCGTCGAGTCACACCCGCGGTTGGTGGGAGAAAAGGCGCTAAGATTCCGGGACCTGCTCGACGGCTCCCTCGAGGTCGCCCTGGGTCTGGAAACCGTACACCCGGATGTTCTCCCGCGGCTCAACAAGCGGTTCACACTCGATCACTTCGCCCACGCCGCCGCGTTTTTGCGGAACGAGGGCATTGAAGTGCGCGCGTTTGTCCTCGTCAAACCGCCGTTTCTCAACGAGCACCAGGCCATCGAGTGGGCCGTGAAATCAGCTCAGTTCGCCTTCTCCTGCGGCGCGGGCGTGGTGTCGCTCATCCCTACTCGCCCCGGCAACGGCGCCCGCGACCGCTTAATGGATTCAGGCGAGTTTTCCCCTCCCTCGCTGCAGGTGCTGGAGCAAAGCTTCGAGCGAAGCTTGCAACTGTGCGCCGGCAGAGTCTTCGCGGACACCTGGGATCTCGAAAAATTCTCGGCTTGCGGTGCTTGCTTCAAAGAGCGCGAACGACGGCTGAATACCATGAACCTCAGCCAGAGCATCCTTCCCGAGGTCCGCTGTTGTGCTTGCGAACCCCAACCGGGCCGCCTGCCACAATAGTCCGCGATTGCTGTCGGCGATCGCCCTCGGATAACAGCATTCGAATCGAGGACGGAGCCCGGGGCAATGGCTGGGCGGCAGCAATTTCGGGCCGAGCCGCTTTAAATTCGGTACGAGGTAACGATTTTTGTTGACTCCCTTTCGCTTGGCGTATAAAAGATAAACAAAGCCGCAGTCGTAACCGTGAATTCGACTGCGTTTTTGCCCGCATGCGACAACAGCGGTATCAGCGACAACAGCAGTAAAACCAGTAAACCAGTAGTAACACCTCACCCGATCACTATGAGAAAAGCCACCCCAACCCTGCCTACGCTAAAGTGGTTAGCCCTGGCAGTCGCTTTGCCAGCCTTTATGACTGGCGCAGCTCAAGCCCAGTACGCGTTGAAAAACGTGGTCCAACCAACTGACCCCATTATCGCTTCCTCGGTTAACAGCCCGGCGACCGAAAACGTCAAAAATGCGATCGACGGCGGACCGGCCAAATATCTCAATTTCGACATGGCCAACGACGCCAAAACCGCTGGCTTTATCGTGACCCCATCTGTCGGTTCGACGTGGGTGACGGGCATCGGCATTGAAACCGCCAACGACGGCCCGGAACGCGACCCCGCAGTCATGACCTTGGAAGGTTCCGACGATACCGTTACCAACTACGCGGACGGCACTTGGACGTTGATCTCGACAGTTAATGTCCCAGCCGTTACCAACCGGTTTTATACCCGGTCGTACACGTTCACAAACTTTGTTGCGTATAAGAGTTACCGCTGGACTACCCTCCAGACCGCCTCATCCAACGGGTGCTGTATGCAAGTTGCTGAGATCCAGTTGTTGGGTACCGCCTTGCCGAAAAATGTGGTCCAACCTTCCGACCAAATCTTCGCCTCTTCCGTCAACAGTCCGGCCACCGAAAACGTCAAAAATGCCATCGACGGCGGCCCGGCCAAGTACCTCAATTTCGACATGGCTAATGATGCCAAGACCGCTGGTTTTGCCGTCACGCCTTCCGTTGGTGCGACGCTCATCAACGGTCTCGCTATCGAAACCGCCAACGACGGCCCGGAGCGTGATCCCGCCAGCGTGACCGTCGAGGGGTCGAATGATGACACCATTACCAACTATACCGACGGCAGCTGGACCATGATTGCGGCCATCCCCAACATCCCCGCAATCACAAACCGCTTTTTCTCGCGTACCTTCCTCTTCCCGAACGTCACGCCCTACAAACACTATCGGTGGACGACACTGTTGACCGCCTTAACCAATACCTGTTGCATGCAGGTTGCCGAAGTGGAATTCCTCGGTTCCGGTGCTCCGAAGAACGTGATTGTGCCTTCTGATGCGATCATTGCTTCCTCGGTCAACAGCCCGGCA
>JANXQE010000172.1 GCA_025356925.1 Limisphaerales bacterium
GCGATAAACTGCAAATCGAGCGTTTGGCCGTCGAGGCTGGGCAGCCCGTGACCTTTGACCGAGTCCTGCTGGTCAATAACGAGGGCAAGCTTTCGGTAGGCTCGCCGACCGTAGCCAACGCCAGTGTCGTGGCGGACGTTGTTGAGCATATCCGCGGCGAAAAGAAGATCGCCTTTAAAATGAAAAGGCGCAAAGGGTACCACAAGACCATTGGACATCGTCAGGAGTTGACAGTAGTCCAGATCAAAGAAATCAAGATTTAACCATTAGAAACGTCGGTTTATGGCACACAAGAAAGGTCAAGGCAGCGTCCGAAACGGGCGGGACAGCGTCAGCAAGCGGCTGGGAGTCAAACGGTACGGCGGTGAGCTCGTTACCGCCGGCAGCATCCTGATCCGTCAGCGCGGAACCAAATTCATCGCCGGACAAAATGTCGGCACCGGGCGCGATTGGACCCTCTTCGCTTTGGCGGATGGCAAGGTCAGTTTCGACCGCGATGGCCACCGGGTAAACATCAAAACCGAGACTCCCGCGCCAGTTAACAGCTAGGCCGGGCAAACACGATTGCAAGGCGAGGCCCTGGCCTCGCCTTTTTTATTTTTTCCATGTTCGTCGATGAGATCAGAATCTATGCCCGGGCGGGGCACGGTGGCAAAGGCTGTGTGGCGTTCCAGCGCGAGAAGTATCGCCCCAAGGGTGGTCCCAGCGGGGGCAATGGCGGGCGTGGCGGCGATGTCATATTGGTGGCCGACCACGACCTGAATAACCTGATAGGTCAGTATTACCAACCACGCCTGATCGCCGACGAAGGCCAGGGCGGCCTGGGCAAGGGAATGGATGGCCACGCAGGCAAGGACTTGATCATCGGAGTGCCCTGCGGGACCATCGTCTGGAAATTGGACCCGAGCACGCCGGCCAGCGAAGCGCCGGCCAGTTCGCAACCCAGTTCGCGCACTGGTTTGGCCGCGAGTTCGGCCCAACGACCCCTGTTCCGCACCGGCGCCCGCAGCCGGGCCATGGAAATTGACCTGGAGTCCGGGCCAGAGGAGGCTACCCGAGACCGCAGTCCGAAGCCACAGGGCGAGTTGGTGGCCGACCTGACGGAGAACGGACAACGTTTCGTGCTGTGCAAAGGGGGGCGTGGTGGACTCGGAAACCGCAACTTTGCCACAGCGGCCAGGCAAGCGCCGCGGTTTGCTCAACCGGGCGAGCCCGGCGATGAAGGCGACTTCATGCTGGAACTGCGCACCATTGCCGAGGTTGGGCTGGTGGGCTATCCGAACGCAGGCAAATCCACCTTGCTCACAGCAATTTCCCGGGCTCGCCCGAAAGTTGCGCCCTATCCCTTCACTACTCTCCATCCGCAGATCGGCATCGTGGAATATGCAGATTTCCACCGATTGACCGTTTGCGACGTGCCGGGGCTGATCGATGGCGCACACCTCAACGTAGGCCTCGGCCACGAGTTTTTGCGCCACATAGAGCGATGCAAAATCCTGGTCCTTTTGGTTGACATGGCTGGCACGGATGGCCGCGCGCCCTGGGACGACTACAAGCACCTGCTTACCGAGCTTGAGCTCTATGATGGGAGCTTGCTCGAGCGGCCGCGGCTGGTGGTTGGTAACAAAATGGATGAACCCGCCGCCGAGGCGAACCTTAAGAAATTCAAGACTCGTATCCGCAAGGTTTCGGTGCTGCCGATGGCCGCAGCCTTTGATCAGGGCACCGAGCAGTTCAAGCAAACCATTCGCGAGGCGGTGCGAGAAGCGGAGGAAGCCAAGTGAGATTTGGGGCGGCGCAAATTTCGAGATCCGAAACCCGAAGGCCGAAGGCCGAAAGAAATCCGAAATCCGAAGCCCGAATCTGAAAACTCTGCGGCTTAGAAGCTTGCTCCGGATTTCGGGTTTCGAGTCTCGTTCGGGTTTCGGCCTTTGGATTTTTAATTGTTCTTCATTGCCTTTTGCGGCTATTACACTCGCATGCTAAAAGCCGGGATCGTCGGGCTTCCGAACGTCGGGAAATCCACCCTCTTCAATGCGGTTACGCGCTCGCACAAAGCCGACGCAGAGAATTATCCCTTTTGCACGATTGAACCAAACCTGGGTGTGGTGAGTGTGCCGGACGAACGTCTTAGTCGGATCGCGCAGGTGGCCAAGGTGGGCGCACTCATCCCGACAGCGTTCGAATTTGTGGATATCGCCGGTCTGGTGAAAGGAGCGTCGCACGGCGAGGGCCTGGGCAATAAGTTTCTCAGCCATATCCGGGAGGTGGATGCCCTTATTCACGTGGTGCGGTGCTTCGAGGACCCCGACATCGTGCATGTCACTGGCAATCCGGACCCCGCTCGGGATATCGGGATCGTCACAACCGAGCTGTTGCTGGCCGATCTCGAGACGATCAAAAAGCGGCTTGAGAAAATCTCCCGCGACGTCAAGCGAGGAGACAAACACGCCCTGATCGAGGCGCAGTTGTTGCAGAGGTTTGAAGTCCACCTCAATTCCGGCAAGCCGGCTAACACCATTGGTCTGGCTTTGGCACAGGAGGAAAAAGCGATCGTCCGCGGCTTTTCCCTCCTGACCGACAAACCCGCGGTGTTCGTCGCGAATCTCAAAGAAACCGAGCTGGCAGGCGCTGAAGCCAATCCTCAGGTCATTCGGGTGCGCGAGTACGCGCGCACTCATCATGCTTGCGACACCGTCGTTCTTTGCGCCCAGCTCGAGAGTGATCTTGCCGATCTTTCACCGCCTGAGGCACAGGAGTACTTGAAAGAGCTTGGGATCGCAGAGTCAGGCTTGGTTGCGCTGATCCATAGCACCTACTGCGTGCTCGGCTTGCGGACCTTCTTCACCTTTAACGAAAAGGAAGTCCGCGCCTGGACGGTCCACGCCGGCGATACCGCCGTAAAAGCCGCGGGCATTATCCACACCGATTTCGAACGCGGGTTCATCAAGGCCGAAACCGTCAATTGCGAGGATCTCGTCAAGCATGGCTCAGTGGCGCACGCCCGTGAGACGGGCCATTACCGCATCGAAGGCCGCGATTACGTCGTGCGCGACGGCGACGTGATCCTGTTCAGGGTGAGCGTGTAGGTGGGCAAATGGGGTTCGGACGCAGGCTTCAGAACTGGTGAAGCTCGAAGGAAGTGGTATTTTTGCGCATGGCCTCGACCAAACATTGCTGGAAATGCGGCATCGAGTATAAACTCTCAGGCGGTCCCGGCCGATCCGAGAGTTGCCATAGTTGCGCCTCAGATCTAAGGGTCTGTTTGAACTGCGTTAGCCACGACCCGCGAGTGGCACACCAATGTCGTGATCGCCGGGCTGATCCCGTGGCGGAGAAGCATCTCGCCAATTATTGCGAGTATTTCGACATGGTTCGCCGTGAATTTGTCCCGCCCGCCGAAGACAAGTCTCGAGAAAGCAAATCTCGCGAGAGTTTGAAAAAGTTGTTGGGCGATTAGTCAGGCCATCTTCGGCCTTTTTCTTTGCGACTACGGCCAAGTTTGCGTGAGGCTTGTTTTGCAGGGACAGGCTTAGCGGTTCGAGCCCTCAGCCTGCCGCGGCAGTTGCGCAGGGGGCCGGGGCTAGTTTGCTTTGCCTGCGGTCAACTCGGTTAATATCCGCGCCAATTCGCCTGCCTGAACCGCGCGGGAGTAACGACCTATCTCGGTTTCGTTGCGTTGCACGTTGAAGGAGCGATCCAAACGCCAGCGACCGTACCATTCGCTCAATTGACGCGCGATGGATTCGACATCCGTGACCGCCATGCCTGCGCCGGTGGCCTTTAACAAAACCGAGGTAGTGTGGCGGTCATCCGGCACCGCGAGGATCGGCCGGCCGGCAGCAAGATAATCGAATACCTTCCCCGTCATGATCCCTCGTTCAGCGGCATGCGCCAGCAGGAGCAGGACGGACGCCTGGCTTTGGAGGGCCAGGGCGGCGCGGTGCGGCAGGCGGGGCAGCACACGTACGGGCAAGGCCTGGGAGACATCCGCCAGCACTTGTTTCACGGATTCCGGCTTCGTGCCCAGGAATAGTAGTTCGACGTCAGCGGGAGGGATATGGCCTCGCTGCAGACAAAGCTCGAGTGCCCGGAAGACCGGTCGCGGGTCCTGCCGCCCCACCACCAGAGTCCCGGCATAGAGGATAGTAAACACTCGATTGGGAGACTGCTTTTCGCTCGGCAACAGTGAGGGATCAAACCCGTTGGGGATGATCGAAACCCGGTTGCCCGTAATTCCTTCGAGCGCTTCAGCTAGGCCCTCGGAAACGGTGATGACGCGGTCGGCCGCGCGGCACAGGCGCCGCTCCTGACGCCGGAAAAACGACCGTTTGTACCACGACCCAAAGCTCTGCACGTTCAAGCAATCCCGGAGATCGGCAGCCCAGGGGATACCTGAAGAGCGCGAGGCGTCCAGCGCGAGCGCCAAGGGCGTGAGGGGGTCAGAGGTGGCCCAGATGGCATCAAACCTGGTCGTTTCGAGCAGCGACCGGATCTGCTGGCGCGCCTGGCGCCACCATAAAATCGGGGCGCGATGAGGCCAAAGGTAGGGAGCGACCTTGCGCAGCAACACTCGCTGATAGAACCCCCGCTCTGGCGGAGGTGGAACGCGATGGATTTCGACCGAGTCGGGGAACGCTCCAACGAAGTCCGGGTCAGAGTCTGGCCGGTCAGCGGGCCAATCCTGGCAAACGACAGTGGGCAACCAACCGTGCTGAGGCAGGAACTTGGCGAAACAACCGGAGCGGTAGCACGCGACGTTGTTGCGGGGTGGAAAATAAAACGCGATCAGCAGAAGCCGTTTCATACCGCGACATTGAACAGGCGCATCCAGGCTCCGAGGCAGATAATTCGCCACACCGCTGAATCGTAGCGCGTTTGTCCGTTCAGGCTGCCTTCCAGGAGCGCTACAGCATCCGCACCAATAATGCCTTGGCAGTCCGCTATGGCTTCCGTCAGTCGACGCCGAAATGCCTCGCCACCACTTTCTCTGGCCCAAACCTCTTCGGGAGTCACGAAGCCCATTTTGTCCCGGCGTTGCAGCACCGCTGCCGGCACTAACTGGCGCATCCCTTCTCGCAAAACGGTTTTGGCTACCCCGGCCCGAATCTTGAAATGGTCGGGCAGGCCGGTGGCAAACTCGACCAGTCGATAGTCCAAAAAAGGCACGCGCGACTCTAAAGAATGCGCCATCGAGTTACGATCTTCCCAGTGCAGGAGCATCTGGAGATGGGCGCCGGTCAGGAGTTCAAGCGACAGTTCGCGAGCCGACCTGTGCCGGCGGAATCGAGAGGTTAAGCGGCCGGGGAAGGAGGCATTCAAGGTGGAGCGGTTCAGCCAGGGTGGCGGTCGACGGTTGCGCCGCGAGTCACGAAAGAAGACTTGGAGTGACACCGGGATCGCGGCGTCCAGCGACGCGCGCAAGAAACCGCCCAGGGCGCGGCGCGAGCTGCCTCGAGCGGCCAACGCTTCCCGCCAGGCGAGTGCTAAATGCCCCGACCGTAAGAGGCCACAGAGAAAAGCGCGCCGGAACTCATTGTAACCGCACAACAGCTCATCGGCTCCCTGCCCATCGAGCATGACCTTGATGTCGGCCGCGGCGGCGCTCTTGAAGACGCACCACTGGGCAAAGATACTCGTGCCGGCGAACGGCTCATCCTGGTGCCAGATCACTCGGTCGAGCTCGGCGAACAAATCCTCCTTGGAAGGAAAAACGTAATGGCTTTCGACGCCGGTGGAACGGACCACGTGCTCGACGAATTCGCGTTCGTCGAAGCGTTGGATCTCCGAACACGCTGAGAAAGTTTTGTGGGCGCAGCGGGCGGACTGGCCGGATAAGAGGTGGTGCGTGGCGCAGACGATGGCTGAAGAATCCAAGCCGCCCGAAAGGCACGATCCGACCGGCACGTCCGCGCGGAGCCTCAGGCGGACAGAATCCACTAGCAACTCGCGGAATCGCTGCGCGGCTTCTTCGGAGCTCCCGGCGAAGGAGGCGGGTCGAATCTCGTACCATTTGACCAGATCGATCCGCTGGGTTGGAGACACGACGCCCGGCTTGGACCAAGCGGAGCAATCCAGCCGAGCATAATGGCCGGGTTCAAGTTGCAGAACCTCGGCGAACATCGTCTCGGTGCTATGGTCTTGCAGCCCGGACAAGAGGAAATCATGAACGGCCTGGCCGTTGATTCGCGCGCGCCAACCGGGCAGGCAGGTGAAGGCCTTGATTTCTGAAGCGAAGGCGAACAGGCCGGCCGATCGCCAGTAGTATAATGGCTTGACTCCAAACCGATCGCGTGAAAGAACGAGTTGATTGTTTTGGGCATCATAAATGGCCATCGCCCACATGCCATTGAAGCGCGAGAAACAGTCTGTGCCCCATTGGGCATACGCGGCGAGAATCACCTCGGTGTCGCACTCCGAGCGGAACTGATGGCCTGCCTTTTGGAGCTCAGTCCGCAGCTCCAGGTAATTGTAAACCTCGCCGTTGTAAACGATCCAATATCGACCCTGATAACTCATCGGCTGATGGCCAAGCGGGGAAAGATCGAGAATGGATAATCGGCGGTGTCCCAGGGCAAGCCACGCCTCAGGGTAATCGCCACCGGACTCTTGCGGAGCCGTGCCACCGGTAGTTCTTTGGGGTGCGATTGAGCGGTTGGTCGCTCCGGACAACCGAATCCCTGTAGGGCCACGGAACAGGAAACCCTCATCATCCGGTCCCCGGTGTCCCATCAACTCGGTCATCCGGCGGATGTGCGCCGACCGAGGGCCGTGGCAGGTGAGCAAGCCAGCTATGGCACACATGGTTCAGTTCCGTTCTCTTCCACTTTCACGGGATGCCAGTGCCGGGATCCCGAGGCCCGCGCGAACGGGCGCCCCGCCGCGCTCCGGGAACACAAATCGTCATAGATCTCGACAAGGTCCGAGGCCACCTTGCGTGCGTCGTGGTAGGTCTCGATGTAATTC
>JANXQE010000175.1 GCA_025356925.1 Limisphaerales bacterium
TTCGGCCTTAACCCCGTCGCCTGAGTTGCCTTTAGGAGGCGGTTACTCCATGCTGCGGTCATGGCGGCGACGCCCTTGGCGGCTGTGGTGGTGGTCCTGATTTTTGCCGGGGCGAGTTTCTTTTTCTCGCTCGCGGAGACCTCGCTCTTTTCACTTAGCAAATGGCAGGTCCGGCAATTAATGGAGCGTCGGGCCCGGGCCGGGGCGATGGTCGAGAACCTGCTCTCCAAACCCCAGGATCTGCTGGCGACCTTGGTTCTGGGGAACACGGTTGCCAATGGAGCGGTTCTGGCCGTGGCGCTCTGGATGGCGCTGCAGGGCCGCTGGCCAGCGTTCATAACCATCGTCAGCCTTCTGGCGTTGCTGCTGGTCGGGTGCGAGGTTTTTCCCAAGACCATGGCGGTCCGCAAGCCGGAGCAATGGGCTGCCCGCGTCGCGCGACCGCTTTCTCTGTTCCTGGCGTTTAGCCTGCCCCTCTGCCGGGTGGCTCAACGGCTCAACGCGGCGATCCTTAAAGTCCTGAAACTGCACCCCAGTCAGCCGCAAACCTTTCTGACGGATGCGGATTACCAGGAACTGCTGGAGATGGCCTATCAGCACGGCGCGTTGGCTCAGGCGGAAAAGGAGATCATTTTACAAATAATCAGCCTGGATCGGCGCATCGCCAAGGAGGTTATGCAACCGCGTTCGCGAATGGCCGCCATTTCCGACGATTTGTCCATTGAGGAGATGCTCGAGGCGTCGCGGCGTTATAAGCATCGGCGCCTTCCCATCTACGACGAAACCCCAGACACCATTGTTGGCATCCTCAACACGCGGGCGTTGTTGCTGGATCCCCAGGCAGACCTGGCGGACGCGATTGAGTTCCCTTCCTTTGTGCCGCAAACGATGAACCTGCTCCAGCTTCTCAAGAGCTTGCAGCGGCAGCAACGCGGCCTGGCCATCGTGCTCGATGAGTTTGGCGGAACTGCCGGGATCGTCACGATGGAGGACATTCTCGAAGAGATGATTGGAAAGATCCGGCCCGATGCCGATTCCGACGGATTTGTCATGGAGAAGCTGGGCGCGGGCCGCTGGCGGGTCAGCGGCCTCCTTCGGTTGGATGATTTCCGGCGCGAATATCCTGCCTTAGGGGAGGTGCCGGAGGTTGAAACCATGGGTGGCCTCCTGATGAACCTGGTGGATGTGGTGCCCAGACCCGGGGAATCAGCGATTTTTCGCGGTGTAAAGCTGACCGCCTCGCTCGCCGATGAGCGGCGAGTGCGTGAGTTGTTGGTCGAGCAAGTGAAATAATTGGATGATCATTTTGCGTGGCAACTAATTCAATCCTCCTGCTAATCGTCCTTTTTTGCCTGGCTGGGTCCTTCTTCCTCTCCGGCATGGAGGCGGGGGTTTTTGCTCTGAGCCGGTTGCGAATTCGCCAGCAGAGCCGGGCTGGGCTGCGCTCCGCCAAATTGCTGCACGAGTATTTGGAGAATCCTGAGGATTTTTTGTGGACGATTCTGGTTGGCAACACGGTCGCCAACGCACTGATCCTTGGTTGGTCGGTGGCGATGCTCTACCATTACCTGTCGGCCCGGGTGGGGTGGTTTGTGCTCCTCTATGCGGTGGTAATTTTTCTGTTTTACGCCCTATTCGATTTGCTGCCCAAGATGGTCTTCCGGATGTTTCCGACGCGGTTGTGTGTCGTTTTGGCGCGCCCGTTCCGTTGGGTGCATTGGGTCTTGCGGCCGCTGGTGGCGGCAGTGCAGTGGGCCTCGGGCCTCTTACTCCGCTGGCGCGGCGGCAAAGTCTTTACCGGCCACCTGTTTGGCAATCGCGAGGAACTGCGCTTAGTGATGCAGGATTCAGCCCAAACGCTCACGTCTGACGAACGCGCGATGATCAATCGCGTGCTCGATCTCCAAACGATCACGGTTCGCCAGGTGATGTCGCCGCTCGCTCGCGCGGTTACCACGACGACTCAAACCAAAATTGCGGAGGTCCTGCGGGTTTGCCGAGAGAGCAAGTTTACGAGGCTTCCAGTGTGGGAAATGCGCGAGGGCCAACGCCGGCTCATCGGTCTGATCCATCTCAACCCCTTGCTTTACCAGGCGGCGCTGGATCCCGCGCGGGTCGCGGGCGAATTCATCACGCCTGCGCTGTATTTGGACGAAGACTTGCGGTTGGAGATTGCTTTGCGGCGCATGCAGCGCGGGGGCCAGCGCCTCGCCATTGTGCTTGGGCGAGACCGGCGTGAAATTGGCCTCTTGAGCTTGCAGGATGTCCTCAAAGTCATCTTTGGCGAGGTGAGCCTTTGAGTCTTACGCATAGTGCCGGCGACCTGGCCCAGATTCTCTTGAAGATCCTCCTGGTGCTTGGATTGGTTTCATTGAACGGCTTTTTTGTGGCAGCGGAATTTGCGCTCGTCAAGATCCGGGAGACCCAGTTGGACATGCTGGTGGTCAAGGGCAATTCACGAGCCAAGGTGGCCCGGTCGATCATCGCCAACCTCAACTCCTACCTGAGCGCGACCCAGTTGGGTATTACCATGGCCAGCCTCGGCCTGGGTTGGGCCGGCGAGCCGGTATTTACAGCGCTGCTTTCGCCCATCCTGCTTTCACTGCATGTCGAGTCAGCAACCGTGCGCCACTCCATTTCCTTCGCTATCGGGTTCTCCGCCCTGACCTTTTTGCACATCAGCGCCGGCGAGTTGGCACCCAAATGGACGGCCATCCAAAATCCCTTGCCCATCGCCCTTGGGATCGCCCAACCGCTACGCTGGTTCTATGTGGCGTCCTATCCCTTCAACTGGCTGCTGAACCGCGCGGCCCAGTGGTTGTTGCGCCAAGCCGGCATCGAAGCCGTCAGCGCATCCAAACGGGTCCACTCGGAGGAGGAACTGCGGTTGTTGGTAACCACGTCCCAAAAGCAAGCCGGCGCGACCGCCCTTGGCCGCGCCATCGTCCTCAACGCCCTGGATCTGCGCCGGCGCCTGACCCGCGAGGTCATGCGGCCGCGTCAGGAAATCGTTGCGCTGGACACCGAAGCGACCATTGCCCAGTGCCTGGATGTGGCCGAGAAAACGCGCTACTCACGATTTCCCTTGTGCGAGAAGGGCGACGTCGATCGCACTCGCGGAGTTGTCCACATCAAGGATCTTTACGCCATGCGTCTGAAGGCCCGGGCTGGCGCTGAGTTGCTGCCGGTGGCCCGCAAGCTCATCTACGTTCCAGAAACCGCGCGTCTGGAGAAACTGCTGCAACTGTTCCTGGAACGGAAACTACATTTGGCGATGGTCGTCGATGAGTATGGGGGCACGCTGGGCATGGTGACTTTGGAGAATATTCTCGAAGAGTTGGTTGGCCAAATTCAAGATGAGTTTGACCAGGAAAAACCTCTCCTCGTCCGCACCGGCGATGCGACCTGGGACGCCTCCGGTGCTCTCCCGTTGCATGACCTGGAGGAATTGGTCGGCGTTTCCCTCCTGCAGGAAGGCATCACCACGGTCAGCGGCTTCGTGACTCATCGATTGGGTGGTTTCCCACGCCGCGGGGACCTGGTGCCGATCGGCGGCTACGAATTAAGGGTCGAGGAGATCGACGGGATGCGGGTGGCCCGGCTGAAGCTGTCCAAGGTTCCTGCTTCTCCGGGCAAGACGTTGAGGTGAAGGGAATCTTGGTCGCCCGTGTCAGTGGACTAACCGCCTTCGATCACCTGTTTCGAGTCAACCATGGCTTTCCGTCCGTTGGCTCCAAGCAGAGATAAAGCCCCGACCATCAGCATCTGACCCAGGGTCAGGAAAGCAGCGGCCCAGAGGCGATGCAGCGCAGTACCCGTCAGAAACAGCAAATTAAGCAGTTCCCAGACGAGCAGGGGATGGTACGCCGGAGGCGGTTTGATTGGGCTCTTGTTGATCAGGGCAGGTGTCACGAACAAGAGAATCACCAGGGCGGTCACTGCCCAGCCCAAAAAGTTCACCCACGGTGTGGTGTACCAGTCGGAAGGGATTTTCGTCGGTTTCCATGACCAACACCCCTTCACCCAAACGGCGTACGGTTCAAGGCTCAGGTCGAACAAGACTGCCAGCAGAACTGTAACTCCAATGACACGGAGACCGTAATTAGCGCGTTGCCGTTGTGCCCGCAGCATCAGGCGAGCGACGCCGCGCGCAGTGAGAATTGCAATGACCCAAATCACTGGCACCGCCCAGGGCAGCGGATAAAACAACAGTTGGCCAACGCTCGCGGGATGGTAGGTAATTGGACCGAAAGGAACGGCCGCAATCGCGCCCAGGGTCTCCGCCGCGCCGGCGGCGACGCCCATCCCCACGGCGGCCAGCACAACATTTTGAGCGGGCAACTGCTGGCTTAGTGAAGTCAGGCTCGTGGCCGCCGCAAGGACCAACAGCACTCCGTCGGGCCACCGGGCCGGACCAACTAACTCACTGGGATTCCACAACCTGACCCAGACCAGCAATAGCCCGGCCACAAACAACACGAATAACAGCCCGTGCACGTTGCGCAGCCACCCGCACAACGGGTTGGCCGGTCGGACCGGGATGTGCTTCAGTTCCACACGGTTCATCGCGCCCGGAGTCTGACCTGTTACCGGAGCGGATTCACGCCTTTTCCCTTGTTCCATGGCCCCGGAACTGCTTCTTTGTGGACCAGTTTTAGAAGCGTTTTGCTATGATACTTGACCAGGCTAAGAAGCTGATTATCGCGTGTGCCCGTCAGATGGATGCCCAATATAAGAGGGTCGTCTTTGATGAATGGGCGATCATCTCCCTCGCCGATCAAAAAGGGCGATTGCTGTCTTACATCGGCCCGCGGAAGGCTGGTTTTCAGCAGAACTTTCTTGCCGATGCCGGCTCGCTGCGCACGAGTTTGCTGGCTGGGCAAACGAACGTCGGAGACTTCGAATTCGCCCGCCACGGAATCGGAACAGGGTTCGAATCGTTCCTGGTGCTCGGGCCGCGCCTCTTTTTAATCTGTAACAACACCGCTCAATCTATGGAAGCAATCACTCAAGACCCCCTTTGGCTTGCCGCGCAGGTGCCATTCGTGGAATTGAGCGATGCGATTCGCGCCGACCCCTTGCTGCTGGAGGCCTGACAGCCTCAGAGACGGTCCACGTGTTCCCCGACGATTGCGTGTACCCTTTCTTTAACCGCTTTCCAAGGGATCCGCTGGGCGTCGTGAACCGACCATGACCTCACCCTGAACGCCCGGTGGTTCGCTTGACAGTTCGGAAACCTGCCGTAGGTTTGCTACTGTAATCCATCAAGGAATCCGAACACATGTGGCCCGTCGTTGACCAGCGAACCGCCCGTGCAGTGATCTCCTCACCGCTGCGCGGAGACAGACTGGCAGCACGGCCACAGGCTACTATGAAGACTTCATCGATTCGCCTTCTCCGTCTCCTCGCAGCGCTGTTGACCGGTGCAGTCGCGTTCAACGCCGCAGGCAGCGTCCAGCAAATCGACTCCGAACCCGCCGATGCGGTCGGTAACTCCATCCACGGGTTTGATCTGTACAACTCCGGCCTTTTTTGGGCTTCCGGTGGCAACACCTGCGGCGGGGAGTTTGCCACTTTCACGCGGATTGGTTTGCTGGGTTACGCCGGTTTCCCCCCTTTGGCGCCGCACTACGTCATGGTGGATTGTATGGCGGTCCCGGCGGGTTGTGGTGCGGGACGACGCGTATGTCTATTACACCGACAACCACACAGGTCGGCGGTACTAAAAGGCCATCAACGCGCAACCAAGCGATCCCTCAACTGAAATCCCCACGCCGTACACGCCGCTCTCCAGCGGCTTCCAGTTTGGCGCCATGATGATGTGGAATGGCCGCTTGTACTGGACCGACAACAACGCGAATGAGTTTCGGGTGAACAGCATCAGCCCCGACGGCACGAGCGCCCAGAATGATCTGACCGCCGGCTATGGGGGCGGCAACTACGTCAAAAAGATCGTGGGATTCACCTACGAGCCGAGCGTGTTTACCTTCGTGGACGGCCTGTTCATCCTGACCGACGACGGCACCTTATTTCGCCAGGATGTCAGCCCGCGGGCGTTTGACCTCATCACTGTGGACTCGGGGGCTTCGAGTGGCTGGGTTCCCGCGAAACCAGATACTGCCGCCGGAATTTGCTTTTAGCGGGTTGGTTGACGGGCCGGGTTAGTTGTGTTTCATTGACCCAGTAAATCCCAAACGGACCTATGAAAAAGACCGCCATCCTTTTGCACACGCTGTTGTTCTTATTATTGACCGGCATCGTGAACCAGGGGCACGCCGCAATCACGGGCCAATGGGATTTCAAAGCCGGCAACCTGGCTCCGACCATTGGCCAGCAAATGTCTTATCTGGACACTGACACGCAGACGCGAACCGCTTTCGGCGCCACTACCAGCTTCGCGATCCCCGACATCGGGGGGCAGCCCACCAACGTGATGAAGTTCCCGAAGGCTGCCTCCGAGCTGGGTGGCTACTACGCGATCGCAGGTGCGGGTGCCAACGGCGGGGGCAACTCGGTCAACCAGTACACCATCATCATGGATGTGCTCTTTCCGACCAATTCGTCGGGCGCGATGCGGGCACTCGTGGTCACCGACCAGGGAGGCGAGCTTTATGTCGATGCCAACAACGCGCTGGGATTCGCCGGGGGATTCGCCGCCGGAAGCCTCACCCCTAATGTTTGGCATCGGATTGCCTTTGCGGTGGATACGACCAACACCATTTCGATGTTCATCGATGGATCCAAAGTGGGCGAGCAACCCACCCCTGCCGGGGTCGACGGCAAGTTCTCCGTGAGCGGCAGTTTTAACTTGTTTGATGATGCCAATACCAATTCGCAGTCCGGGTTTATCTCCAGCCTGCAGTTTCAAGACCAGAGATTGCCCGACGGCCTGATTGCTCTGTTGGGGGCACCCGTGGCCAGCGGAATTCTGACTGGCCCGGCGCCCAACCCGTATGTGGTTTCGGAAGGTCCGACGAGTGATTTGCGTTTTCCGAGCCGGTCGACCGTGCCGCCGAACCCTCTGCTCGAAGTCGTGCTCAACGATGGGACGACCACCGTCAACACCAACACCATCCAGCTCAAGCTCAATGGTGTGGCAATGCCAGCCAGCGTGGCACGAACCGCACCGACCACGACGATCACCTTTCAGGTGACCAATTTCCTCGCCATCGCCTCGAGCAATGTCGTTGTTTTGACCTATCAGGACAGCACCGGCCATCCGCTCGGCGCGCAATACTCATTCTTCGTGGGGCCGTACGTAGCACTGCCGGTTTCGGCGGCGGGGGCGCTCGGCTCGGCGAACACGCGCGGCTTTCTCTACCGGGTGGCTCAGGCGTCGGCGACCGCGTCGTTAGCCGACAGCTACCTTCGGGCCCAACAGCAATTGGATGGCACCCTGCTCGACACCAACAATCTGCCATTTCAGAACGAAGCCAATTTGACCGGCCTGGGGTCGCAGCCGGACGGGTCTTTCTTCATTGATCAGTTTGAGGGCAACAACG
>JANXQE010000340.1 GCA_025356925.1 Limisphaerales bacterium
TCGCGCGGGACTTTCACCCCAGGACGGTCCCACGCACCATGGTCTTTTCGATATTTCCTACGTCCGTTCGGTGCCCAATTGCATCGCGATGGCCCCGAAAGATGAAGACGAACTGGTGGACATGATGTTTACCGCCACCCACGAGCGGCACCCAACCTTTATCCGTTATCCGCGCGGACCGGCTGAAGGAGTGCCGATCAAGGAACAACCGCGTTTGATTGAGGTCGGCAAAGCGGAGATCGTCCAGAGTTTTCGCAACCATGGCGGGCGCAAGGTCGCGCTCTTTCCCCTGGGGAATATGATGCGCCTGGGCCGCCAGACCGGGGCCCAGTTGGAAGCGGAGGGCTATGACGTGGCGATCATTAATCCGCGCTTTGCAAAACCGCTCGATGCCGGCGCGACGGAATTCTTCGGCGCGGCTGCGGAAGTGGTGATCACGTTCGAAGACCACGCGCTCATGGGCGGATACGGGAGTGCGGTGCTGGAACTTTACAACGAAAAGCGGATTACCACCCCGGTCATTCAGATCGGCTGGCCTGATCAATTCATCGAGCACGCCACCAGCGTGGATGATTTGCGGAAAAAATACGGCCTGACAGCAGAGAATGCGGTGAGGAAAGTTAAAGCGGAGTTCACGCAAGCCCCCGCGTTGCGGGAAAGCGTCGTGGCGTAGGCAGGGCCGATCGAGAGACCGCTTGGCGGGACGGGGCGGCTTCGCGGCTCTGAAACTCGAAATCCGAAAAAGACCGCTCCGGCGGTGAGTAAGCTCGAGGCGAGCGACGTCCAGTTTCTGTGCGGTGCTGATGGTTCGGTTGCTGATTTGGTTGGGAGCAACCAGGTTCTGAGGAGACTTCGTAAAGGAGGATTTGGAGGTTTTCTTTGCTTGCTTTCCTTTTGGCTGACGCTAACTGTCAGAGCTCGTTGATCACGAAGATCTACTGTTTAATTCTAAAACGAACATGGCGTACCAAAATATTACTCCGCCCGTGGGCGGAAAGATTTCCATCCAAAATGGCAAGCTGAGCGTGCCGGAAAAGCCGGTTTTGCCTTTCATTCGCGGCGACGGCACGGGGCCGGACATTTGGGCCGCGAGCCAGCGCGTGTTTGACGCGGCGGTGACCAAGGCCTACGGCGGCAAACGCAAGGTCGCCTGGTTCGAGGTGTTCGCTGGCGAAACCGCGAAGAACAAGTTCGATAACTGGCTTCCGGACGACACGGTCGAGGCGTTTAAGGAATACCTGGTCGGGATCAAAGGGCCGCTTACAACACCCATTGGCGGGGGCATTCGGTCGCTCAACGTCGCACTGCGCCAACTGCTCGACCTATACGTTTGCTTGCGCCCGGTCCAGTATTTCAAAGGTGTCCCTTCTCCGGTGAAACATCCCGAGAAGGTGGAGATGGTGATTTTCCGCGAGAACACTGAAGACATCTACGCTGGGATTGATTACCAGGCGGGCAGCCCGGAAGCGAAGAAGATCTTCGAGTTCCTCCAGCGCGAACTGCCGGCGGCGATCAAAAAAATCCGTTTCGGCACAGAAGCGGCCGATCAGGTTGGGATCGGAATAAAGCCGGTGAGCCGGCCCGGAACTGAACGGCTGATGCGAGCGGCGATCGAGTACGCGATTCGGCTTAAGCGCAAGAGTGTCACGCTCGTGCACAAGGGCAATATCATGAAGTACACCGAAGGAGCGTTTCGCGACTGGGGGTACGAGCTGGCCAAGCGTGAGTTCGGAGCAGTCGAGGTCGACGGCGGGCCCTGGTGCAAGTTACCGCAGGGCATTGTGATCAAGGATTCGATCGCGGACATTACCCTGCAACAGGTGCTCACCCGGCCGGAGGACTTCGACGTGATCGCAACACTCAACCTGAATGGAGATTACCTGAGTGATGCGCTGGCGGCGCAGGTCGGAGGTATCGGAATCGCACCCGGTGGCAACATCAACTACGTCTCAGGTCACGCGATCTTCGAAGCCACCCACGGCACCGCGCCCAAGTACGCCAATCAAGACCGAGTGAATCCCGGCAGCCTCGTTCTTAGCGGTGAAATGATGTTCCGGTACCTGGGCTGGATTGAGGCCGCGGATCTTATCCTCAAAGGTCTGAACGGCGCCATTGGCTCAAAGCGTGTGACCTACGATTTCGCGCGCCAAATGGAAGGCGCCACCGAAATCAAGTGCTCTCAGTTTGGAGACAATATCATCCAAAACATGTAGTCCAGAAAGCGAGAAACACGACGAGCGCGGCCAGGGTGGAGGAGTAAAAGAAGAGCTTGCTTTGACGTTCCTCGGACTTGCGGAATTGGAATAGACTTTGGCCAAGGATTAAGACGACCCCTCCAGCCGCGGTATCTCTCAAAACTAGCGCTACCATTTGACTCCCGTGGGGCCCCCGCTTTCCGTCACTCCTACCAGGAGGCCGCCGCAGTACGCTCCCAGGGCAGCCAGGGCTGGCAGTATTATCATGCCGGCAATCGCCACCAGTGCGGCTCGCACAGTGTTTGCGGTTAGCGAGATAGCCCAATAGCCGAGTAGGAACATCAGCGCCGAAATGCAGGCAAGCGCCAGGATGCCGTTGTCGCTGGGATTCATCAGGCCGCTGCTATGAAGATTAGCGAACGCGCCTGTGACCCAAAAGAGCATAATCGGGAGGCCCAGGCCGAGGATCGCGGCGGTGCCTGCGCAG
>JANXQE010000385.1 GCA_025356925.1 Limisphaerales bacterium
GAACAAGGGAATTATGCGAGACAGCTCGATGAAACCCGCGTTATGGGCCTTGCAGTAAGAGCGCCGTCATTCGAGCCGTGGTGGCAGCGTTAGCTATTGCGTGAATAGGCTAAGGTCAATCAGATCGGCCATCCGTCGATAGCCTGCCCCATTCAGATGGAGGTGGTCGCCGCTATCATACCGAGGCAGCAGGTTCGTCGGGTTCTGCGGATCCCGCACGGCGGCATCCAGGTCGATCACAGCGTCGAATTTTCCGCTGGTCCGAATCCAATGGTTGACCGTCTGGCGCGCGGCCTCATGAATAGCGCTGGAGTACCTTGAGCCTCCGAAAGGCAGGACGGGAATTGCATAGGCCCGGATGCCGCGAAGGTGGGCTTTTGTTATGAATTGCTGGTAGGCAGCGATTAGATCTGTAGCTACCCCCAAATGGCTACTGAGTCCGATATCATTGACGCCCTCGAGCAAGACGAGCCACCGCGCACCAGGCTGCTGAAGGACGTCTCGTTCGAACCGCGCGATCGCAGTCGGTCCGAGACCACCGACCACCACCGCATTGCCACCAATGCCTTGATTCACGAGTGCGACCGCGGCGGTGGTGACATTGGTGCTTAGCCTCATGGCAAGATAGTCCGGCCAACGATCGTTGGCATCGGTTCTCGAACCCCTTCCGTCCGTGATGGAATCACCAAGCGCAATGACTGCTGCACTCGAATCGGCAGCCTGGACCTCAATGCTCGTTAGGATATACCAGTGCGTGGTCTCGACCGCCGCGGGAAGGCTAATGGCAGAAACCGCGTCGCCGGCCTGCAGGTAGGAAGTGGCTCGCGAGCCAGGATGCCCCGTGACGCGGTCCGAAGTTTGTCCGAAGCTGATGCTGACCACAACGCCGGCAAGCGGCGGCAAGTCATACTCCAATGGGTCCGACAAAGCCTCCTCGCCGGGCAAAATTGTCACCGCAGACGCTCGACGGAACGCGACCGCTCGATCCGTTGATGCTCGGATCGCGCTGCCCCCCGCGGCCAAAGCCACGTGAGCCGAGGTCAACGTAATCGATTCTGTCCCGTAGGCATTCGAAAACCGGACCCGCAATCGTTTTCCCCCGATTGAGACACGGACAACCTGACGGAGGGTGCTATGCGCTAAGCCCGGCGGCGGCGGCAGGTTGGAGGGTTCGATCAACTGCGGGGCACACCCCCACGTGGCGACCCATCGCTCGCCTGAAACAACAGTGTTTGGTATTGCGTCCCAGAAGGCGGCCGCGATCAGCCAGTATGCCAGCCAGCTTCTCGTCACTATCGGGCGCTGTCGGCAGGTGCGGGCGCGGCGAGCGTGGGGTCTTGGATGTATCGGTCCGCCCATTTAAGGAACGTCGGCCAGTTTGGACCAGTTGTATGTCCACCGCTGTGCTGGCGGAAGGCCAGTTCACCGTCGACCAAAGCCGCTTCTACTGGCGGAAACTCGGTGGTTCCCAGATCTTTTTTGCCCAGAAGCCTGAACACGGGGCCTGCGGCAACCGCAGCCATGAAGCTTCCCCGTTGATCCACCCAGGTACCTTCCGCTCCCGGCCCCGAAGACGCTCCGTAACTAATAAACGTCGGCCTTGGCGCACACAGGGCAATCAATTCGTGAGCGTCTACGGGTAAATCGCCCGGAGTCAACGGCCCGCCATATTTCAGGAAATTGCCGGCCATCCAGTGGTATTCGCCGGAGCCGGTCAGGTTCTCGACCAATTCACCCCAATTACGTCGATGCAACTTGGCCCCGCCCTCGCCGGACGAACCGATAAAGCCGATCGCAAAGCGTTGATCGTACGCCATGGTGACCAGTGCAGCCTTGCCGTAGCGAGAGAGTCCTTCGATGCCGACTTGTTTAGCGTCGACCTCTTTGGTGGTCTCGAAATAATCCAACGCCCGGCTCGCGCCCCAGGCCCAGGCACGCAAGGCGCCCCAGTCATCCGGCTTGCGTGGTTGGCCTTTGTTGCACAGGCCGATGATGCCCCGGGTCAAACCGGCGCCATTATCGGCCTGGTAACTGGTCGGAACCAGAATGGCAAAGCCCCAACCCTTTGCGAGCACCTGCTGTTGCCAGGTGGGGCCGCTACCCAGGCCACCGCCGAAGAATCCACGTGGAAAGGCATTCGTTCCGTTCGGCGCATTCGTACTGCTCAAGCCTCCTCGGCCACGAGGGCCAAAGCCCCCGAAAAAGCTGCCAAAACCAAACTCGATGATGAGCGGTACCGGACGCTTCGCATCGGCGGGGGTGGTCAAGGTCAATTGGATGTCGACTTTGATCAGCGGATACGACGAATTGTCAACGTGACCCACCACGCTTTTGGTGAGGATCGGCACAGTTCCGTTGTTGGTTTTCGTCTCGCTGGTCACCTCCCAAGCCACCCGCGGCACATCGTTGGGAACTCGACCGTATACCTCCTGGTCAAAATCTTCGACAATTTCCGGGCGCCGCTCGTTCCACCACGTCGCGGGCGTGGTGACGGTCTTGCCATTCCTCAACACCAGGGGGTCGGGCAAATTGGGATAGGGGTTGGCTTTCGACTCGTTGGTGTTCTGATAATACGGGGATTGAGGGTTGTTCCCATCGGCTCCCCGACGCAAGGACGTGATGTGTAACCGATCCATCATCAGCGCATGATCCTGCACCGCGGTTAAGGTCGAGAGTGGGGCCAAATCACTCCGCTCGGACGATGTAGGAGGCGTGGAGGGTTGTGAGAATGCGGACTCCTGGCCAGGCAGCGAAATCAAAGCCAAAACCGAAACGTAGCAGAACGATCGATTCATGCGAATTCCCATATAGCGTCTGTAGTCCAGCTAAAGTCAATACAAGATGATGCAAAAAAGCCTGTTTTACCGGCCTAAAAGTGACTGTGCACAACCGGTGAACAACAGTTAATAGGTTATCCTCGCAACTCCGGGGCGCTTGCCATAAAAGCTTAGTCCCGGCAGCGATTTTGTAGTCTCAACGTTCGACGCCGGGGAAGTCACACAAAATGGCAATGTGCGCCGTATTTATAAATAGCTTGTTTTCAGTCATTTGCGACGGCGCAGCCACAGACCTGGCTGAGGATACGAGCATCCGCGGCAATTTAGAGCATTTCTCGTCCCTTTGTCACTCGTGAAACCCTTGGCATTAGCGATTCGCCGGTAGCACAACCACCTCAGGTGAATAAGAACGGCCAACCCTACTTAAACTCTCCTAAAAACCACCATGCAATCCCCCGCCCAGCAAACCTGGCATATCGCCCAGAGCCACATCCGTTCCAGGCTAGGCCAGGAAACCTTCAATCTCTGGTTCGCGCCTCTGCGTGCCCGGACCCAGGACCAAAGCAGCCTGGTGCTGGAGGTGGCCGATAATTTTTCTGAAGGCTGGCTCAAAGACAACTACGTTGGAGTGCTGCAGGCAGCCGTTGCGCAGGCGTCGGGGCGCCAACTCGAGATCCAGTTTGAAGTCAATCCTGCCTGCGAGCGCACAAGTGCGACGCTGACCACGCCCCCAGCGCCTCCGGCGGCCCCCCCGCCCCAAGCACAGAAGGGCCACGCTCCTGCCGAAGCGCTCTTCAATCCCGCGAACAACTTTGCAGCCTTTGTGGTGGGGAATAACAACAACTTCGCGCACGCCGCCGCGCTGGCCGTGGCGCAGTCGCCCGGCAAAGCCTATAACCCGCTGTTTTTGTATGGCGGCGTTGGGTTGGGCAA
>JANXQE010000406.1 GCA_025356925.1 Limisphaerales bacterium
TCAACGCGACGGTCCACTCGCGCTGGCTGCATAGAATCTCGGCGCCCCAGATGTAGTCGGTCGTAAATGCCAGCGGCACCGAGAAGGCGCCGTCGGATTCGCGCACGCTGCCCATCGTCCCGCGATTGGCCAGGGCCAAACCGCCGTGGCCGTCCGCCAACGCGGTCCAATGGATCCCCTCGACATAAGGGCGCGCCGTCTTACTCACACCAAACGGAACATCGCGAATGCCAAAGGCGCCCGCCGCATCCACCGCCGGAAAGAGGCGAAGCCGCAGTTTTTCTTCGTGCAGAAAGCAGGAGCGGCTGTCGTTGCGTTGCGTGGTCGGCGCTCCGATGCGCTCGCCGTTGAACCGGACCGCGATGCGGCACTCGATCCGCCGGCTGTGCTGCGGAAAGAACCAACGCACCGAGTAGGTCAGCGGGCCAACCTTGCCTGTATCCTCGGCGTGAAACCCCGCAGGGCCACGGCGAACCGTAACCTTCCCGGAGCCCTCGCAAGCCAGGCCGTCGATCACTCCGGCCAATCGACCGGAGACAGTGTCCGGGCGGAGGACGCGCCGTCCTTCAAGCCTAGTCAACCACGCGAGCCCGCCGTTAGTTGAAAAACACGCCTCGTAATGGTCCGTCGCAAAACGCAATCCGCTCTGCGTGACCGGTGGCGAAGTCGAAGAATTGAACGAAGCAAAGCCCAGGGCAGGCGTGGCGACGGGGCCTTCGATGAGTGTGCCATCTGGCAACTCCGCCGTGCCTTCGGTGCGCGGCCAGGGCAACGGATTGAAGCCCGTGAACTCGCCCATAGCTTCCGCGAATTGTCGAGTCGTGTGAGCGGTGATCAACGTACGGATCACGCTACGTGACTCATCGAGGGAGGCCAGCAGGTGCTCCCGCCCCATTGGCCCCGAGCGCCCGACGATCTGGATGTCGTGGTGCTGGCCCACCAGTAGGTCTTTCCACGCCTGGCGCAAAGTTTGCTCGCCGGCGCGCAGTTGCTCCGGCGACACGCCCTTCTCCTTCTCGCCGGTGACCAATCCTCGTCCTTCCGCGGTGGTGCGGGCGAGCAAGCGCTCCGCGGTCAGGACGGCGGTCTCCGCGCGCCGGCTCAGATCAAACAACTCATTCCCGCGATAGCCCCACGGCATCCGTGTGCCAAACTCCTCCGCTGAGGGAGCGATCGTTGACTTCGGCGCGGGGAGCTTGGCGAAAAGTCCATCCAGCGTCATCCACTCGTATTCACTCCGCAGATCGAGTTCACTGACCAGTGCTTCCAGTTTCAGGCCGCTGTCGTCAATGCGCGACGCGACCAGCGGCTGGATGTGTGCGAAACGTGCGCGGAACGCGTCCAGCGATTGAGGCGCCGCGCCGCTGGGGTAACGCGTGAGAATCCAGTCGTCCTCCGTCGTCAGGCCAAACGGTCCGGGCGGCTGAGCGCGGTGAGACGGCACTTGCCGTTCCTCGTGTGCATAGGTCGGCACGCAAACCACGCGTGACCCGTCCGGCGCCTGCCACCAGGCGACCGGTAAGTCGTAACCTGGACAATAGCCGTACATCAGGTAATGCGTCCGCATCAGGACGCCCCGGAATCCGAATCCGGCAAGGATTTGCGGCAGTTGCGGAAAACCAGCGTGTTCGGACCAGGAATAGACGCTGACGTCGCAGCCGAGTCGTTCGCGCACCGTCTCAAGGCCAAAACCGATTTGGCGGATATTGCTTTCCTCGGTGAGCCAGGCTGCGAGTGGTTGCCCGTAGTTGCAACTGCCAATCGCGAGCCGGCCCTCGTATTTCACCAGGGCTTGACGCATCTCGCCCAAAACAGCGGGCTGGTTGTCACCCAGCCAATCGTACATCCACGCCTCGTTGTCCAATCCCATTCGCAACTTCGGATGCCGATCCAGCCAGCTATTCAGATCGCGGAAATGTTCCAAAAAATGGTCGTAGCCCCACAACACGAGCCCTCCATGGTCGTAACTGACCACATAACAAGTGGCATTTGTGGCAGGAGGGCTCGGTTGGGCCCGGCCGGAAGTGGCATCGGCCAGCACGATTACCAACACTAGTGCGCGGACAAGGATATGCATCGCGGTAGTCCTTGAAATCCCGGGTGATCCGAGCCAACCCAAGGTCGAATGTTTCTCCGGTCCGCTTCGTAGTTCGGCCTTGCCTCCGTGCGCCTCCGGAATTTCGCTGGGCCTCGGCAATCGGGCTCGCCCTGTCACACGTCGGCTGCTCCTCCCTCGTTCGTTAACGGCGGTTCCGTTCCTTTTCGTTTCGCCACCGCCCGGCGCAGCAAATACTCGATCTGGCCGTTTACGCTGCGCAATTCGGCGGCCGCCCAGCTCTCGAGCTCTGCCCACAGAGCCGGGTCGATTCGCAGCAGCAATGATTTTCGTTCCGCCATCTTTCACAAAGCTAAAGCAGCAACCACGTCGAGCACGAACTGTTCTGGAGCCGCCGGCGACACCACGATCGTCCTCGTCGAGAAGCGCAGCACGACCGTGCGCTTCAGGTCAGTTACGAACGCCCGGTAGGCTCCCAATCGCCGGTTGCGAAAAAAGCCGGAGAACGAAAAGAACCCGCCGTTGCCGAAAGTTCTCAGGCTCCAGCGCATCGCCCGTGGCTCGTAGCTAGCGGATTGCAAACCCGCCAGCGACAAGGACGTGGCCCAGAACAAGCGATGTACCAGGAGAAGGTTATGGTCGAGCGAATAACCCCGGATCGTGTACAGGGCACAACCCAGCAACACGACCAGCGGTGCCGCCACCATTAAGAGCGCCGCGGCCGGATGCTGGTGTGAGAGGGCGGCGAGGCCCACGACCGGTACCGCCAAAACCGCCACGCTCGCAAAAACCGACACCAGGATCAGTGTCCAGCCCCAAGGCGCTTTGAAGTATGTCATAATCGATTCCTTCCTTCTGGTTCGCCCCCGCTCAAGTGTAGAGCGTGCCGGTGTTCACCACCGGGTGAACCTCCGACTCGCTGCACAGCACGACCATCAGGTTGCTGACCATTGCGGCCCGCCGCTCGTCGTCCAACTGCACGACTTTCTTCTCGGCCAGTTCTTTCAGTGCCATATCCACCATGCTAACCGCGCCGTGCACGATCTTTTGCCGCGCGGCGATCACGGCCTCGGCCTGCTGACGGCGCAGCATCGCCTGCGCAATCTCCGGCGCGTAAGCCAGGTGCGTCAGTCGCGCTTCCTCGACCACCACGCCCGCTTTGCCAAGCCGCTCCTGCAGTTCGCGCCGCAGCGCCTGAGATACTTCATCCACGCCACTGCGCAAGGTCACCTCGTTTTCTTCCCCATAATCGTAGGCGTACACGCTCGCCAGGTGGCGAATCGCCGACTCGCTCTGGATCCGGATATAGTTCTCGTAGTCGTCTACGTCGAACATCGCCTGCGCAGAGTCCTCCACCCGCCACACAATCACGGCCCCGATTTCAATCGGGTTGCCGCGCATATCGTTCACCTTGAGTTTGTCACTGTTCAGATTCCTCGCGCGCAGCGATATCTTGTTGCGCCGGCCGGTTCCGCAGGCATACGCCAGCGCCCGCACGGCCTGGCCCTCTGTTTTACCGGCCTGCGCCAGGGCTGCAAAGGAGCCCGCTCGGTTCACCGGACCGTTCGTGTAAAACGGATTGCCCCAGTGGAAGCCACTTTCGCGCACGGTGCCCATATACTTGCCGAATAGCACCAGCACGCGCGCCTCGTTCGGTTGGAGGGTGAAGAACCCGGACCAGATAATCAGGCCGGTGATGCTCCCGACGATGCTTGCGAATAAAAGTCCCCAGTAGGGGTGCCCTTGCTCGCGGACGCCTGACGTCAGCGCGTAGATCACCAGCGCGACGCTGCCAAATTGGAGGGCTAAATTAATGGCCAGCCAAACCCAGCCGCTTTGAACCTTTACCTGCCGTTCATGATTTGGAGTTGTCGTGTTCATATCGCCATGTTTTGTTCGCTATCATTGTGATATCATATTGATATTTATAGTCAAGTGGTTTGCGATGGAATTGACGTAAAGCATTAATGTTCAGCTAAAAATAAAATTTGGAACGGGCACGGCGTTGTTTTAAGCTGAGCGGACGGAAATGGCAAACACTGCGAACGGAGAGCGATTTATGAGCTCGAATTTCAGCGCCCGGCATCTTTTAACTTCCATACTACTGGCCCTCGTTGTCTGGCTTCCGGGGCTGAGCGCGCAACAAGTACCGGTGGTGGAAAGGCAGTTGGCGAATGGCATGCGACTCTTGCTGGTGGAGCGGCATGATGAGCCGTCAGTTGCCGGCGGCTGGGTGGCCCACGTCGGGAGCTCGAATGAACATCCGGGGATGACCGGAATCGCGCATCTGTTCGAGCACATGATGTTCAAAGGCACGCCCACGATTGGGACCAAGGATTACTCCAAGGACATGGACATCATCGCCAAGCAGGAGCGCATCCGCGATGAGATGCGCGCCGAGGAGCGAAAAATGCGCGTCCTGTATCGGCACGGCGAGATCGACGACCTGCTTAAGCCGGAGAACAAAACGGAGCGGTATAAGGCACTGGAAAAGGAGTTCAACAAGCTGATCGCCGAGCAGCGGGAAATTCTGGTGAAGAACGAATTTGACCGGATCTACAGCGGCCAGGGCGGGTCAGGCATGAACGCGTTTACTTCCGAGGACATGACGGCGTACTTCATCAACGTGCCGGCGAACAAACTCGAGCTGTGGATGTGGATGGAGTCCGAACGGCTTTGGCACCCGGTGTTCCGCGAGTTCTACGCCGAACGTGACGTGGTGTTTGAGGAGCGGCGCATGCGCACGGACTCGACGCCGCTGGGAAAGTTCGAGGAACAATTGAACGCGATGTTCTGGGAGTCCAGCCCTTACAGTTGGCCGGTGGTAGGTTGGCCCTCTGACATTCCCGCGATCTCGAAAGCCCAAGCCGATGATTTTTACGCCACGTTCTATGCGCCGCAAAACCTCACCCTAATCCTGATCGGCGATTTTAAGCCCGACGAAGCGCAGGCCATGGCGGCCAGGTATTTCGAACGAATCCCGCGTGGCCCGAAGGCGGCGCCCGACGTGGTGACCCTGGAGGTCAAACAGATGGCCGAAAAGCGGATGAACGCGGAAGCAGATACCAATCCCCAAGTCGACATTCTCTGGCACACTGTCGCGTTTGAACATAAGGATTCTTACGCGCTGCAGATCCTGAGCCAAATCCTCTCGACACGCACCGGCCGGCTCTATAAGGGCCTGGTGCTCGGAAGCGGGGTGGCCACCAGCGCGTATGCGAACCAGGGCTCGCAAAAATGGGCGGGCTATTTCAATGCCGGCGGGGAGGCGCGGGAAGGCCATTCGCCGCAGGAAGTCGAGCAGGGAATTTACGGCAATATTGAGAAGCTCAAAAAAGAAGAAGTGCCCGCGGAAGAGTTGCAGAAGGTGAAAAACAATTTTGCCGCCGCCGAGTATCGCCGGCTGACGGCCAACTTCCCCATCCTGATGCAACTGATCCACACCGACGGCGAGGGCGATTGGCGGGAAATCAACGATGCGGGACCGAAGATCCAGGGGGTGAGCGCCGCCGACGTTATGCGGGTGGCCAACACTTACTTTACCAAAGATAACCGGACGGTGGCCATTTACACGCGCAAGCCCGGTCCCTCGCAACAACCAAAACCCGAACAGGTGAAGCCATGAGATTTTCGATTTGCGATTCTCGATTTGCGATTTGGGCTGCGGCGGGGCTCGGAGTAGGAATGCTCGGTATTCCGGCGGTTGGACAAGGACAGGATGGCACTCAGGCCAATGCGCATGCGATCCCGGACCGCCCGGAAAAGCTCACTTTTCCGGGGCTGGTTTACGAACCGCCGGCTCCTGAAAAATACCGGGTCCCGCTTAAAAGCGGGCCCGTGGCTTATGTTGTCCCGGACCGGGAACTCCCTCTCGTCAACCTGGTGGTGTACGTGCGGACGGGACAATATCTGGAACCGGCCGGCAAGGAGGGCCTGGCGGAACTGACCGGTTACCTGCTCGCGCGAGGCGGCACGAAGTCGAAGACGGCCGAAGAATTGGAGGAGCGCCTGGCGTTTCTTGCCGCACGCCTCGATTCAGGAGTTGACGAGAACCAGGGCAGCGTCAGCCTGAATCTGCTCTCGAAGGACCTGGATGAGGGGCTGGCCATTTTGCGCGAAGTGCTCACCGCTCCGCGCTTCCAGGAGGATAAAATCGCGTTGCGCAAACAGCAAATGCTGCAGGCGATGAAGGAACGCAACGACGACTCGCGGTCGATCGAAGACCGCGAAGCGGAGTTCCTGGCCTATGGCGAGGAGTTTTGGGCCAATCGCTACTCAACAGCGGCCTCGGTCGATTCACTCACGCGGACCGACCTCGAGGCATTTCACCAAAAATGGTTCCAGCCACACAACTTTGTCGTCGCGGTGAGCGGGGATTTTGATCGAGATCAGATGGTGGAAAAACTGGAAGTCCTGTTCGCTACCTGGCCATTCAGCGGCGCGACTCCGCCGCCGATCCCAACCAACACCGTGTTTGCGAAACCCGCGGTTTACGTCGTCGATAAAGACGTAAATCAAGGCCGCGTCGCGATGATGTTGCCCGGCATCCTGCGGGATGACCCCGATTACTTCCCGGTCGTCATCATGAACAACATCCTCGGGGGCGGCGGGTTTACCTCGAGAATTATGACCCGGGTCCGTTCCGATGAAGGTTTGGCTTACGATGCGCATTCCAGTTTTCCCGGGGGCGTTTACTATCCACTAACCTTCACCGCCGGGTTCCAATCGAAGTCGCGCACAGTGGCCTATGCGGCTTCGATTGTTCTGGAAGAAATGGTGAAGATGACCCAGACGCCGGTAACCGACCAGGAGTTCAACACCTCCAAGCGCGGGTTCATCGACCGGTTCCCGCGAACCTTCGGCACTAAGACGCAAGTGGCGACTGCGTTTGCTCAAGACGAGTTCACCGGACGGTATGCCAGGCAGCCAGACTACTGGAAGCTTTACCGCTCCCGTCTCGAGGCGGTTAGCAAAGAAGATATTCAGCACGCTGCCAAAAAATATCTCAAGCCGGACAAGCTGGTAATCCTGGTCGTGGGCCAGAAGAACGACATCCTGCTCGGCCACCCGAGCCATGACGTGAAGATAACCCAGTTGGTGGGAGGAGGGTTGGTGGATGTGCCGCTGCGGGAGCCGATGACGATGAAGGCGAAGGCACAATAAACCCGAAGGCCGAAGGCCGAACGAAGGCCGAAGAAAGCAGGGCTGGTAGAGGCTTGGAATTCCAAAGCGCCCTGATGTCTGGTCGGTCCCACGACGTCGTACTCGTGAATCTTACTTCGAATTTCGGTCTCAGGCTGGTGGCCCTCTGCCAGGAGTTCGGGTTTCGGCCTTCGGCCTTCGGGTTTCAGGGCCGCTTTGCGGCCCTGTTTTGCCCCTTTACTAATCCCGGGGACGGGCTTAGCGTATCTAAGCATGGTTTGTTCAAGTATGAATGTAATGTTTGCTCTGTTTAACCTTGGCGGTGGGGAGATCATCCTGATCCTGGCTCTGGTTTTGATCCTGTTTGGGGCGAAAAAACTGCCAGAACTTGCCAAAGGGCTAGGCACCGGCATTAAGGAATTTAAGAAGGCCACCCGCGAGGTGACGGAGGAAGTCTCCAGCGCGATGGACGAAACCCCAACCCCGGCCAAGCGCCTGCCTTCCACGACTCCGACTCCGACTCCGACTCCAACCCCAGAAGCTCCCCAGGTTCAAACGGCCCAGACTGTTCCCCAATCCTCTCCTGGCACGAAAGCGTGATTCGCTAAGCGGTTCCAGCCATGGCCGATGAACCCGAAGCGGAACGCCTAGAATTACTAGAGGAAGACGAGGGCGGACCAGTTAAATCGTTTCTCGAGCACCTCGAGGATCTTAGGTGGGTTTTGATCAAAAGTATCGCGGCCGCCGGCGTCGCGATGGTCACGTGCTTCTTCGCTGGCAACTACGTCTTCCAAGTCCTCCAATGGCCATTGAAGCGCGCCCCGATCTATACCGGAGCTGATGCCCAGGTCCTTCGAGTCATGCTGGGCACAAACCAGCTTGGGGTTTTCCACCTGGGAACCAACGATACCCTTTCGTCGCTGGTGGGGACTAATCACTACGTCCGGCTGGACATCGCCCCGGTAACGGTCGGCACCAATCACCTGCTGGGGGTGAATGTCCTGCCGGAAGCCACCGCACCTCCGCGGGGTTCTCCGATCGACATCGTCAGCCTTGGACCGGCAGCGGCCTTTGTCGTCGCGACCAAGCTCGCGTTCTACGGAGGGTTAGTCATCGCTTCTCCGTTCATCTTTTTCTTTGTGGCCCATTTCGTTTTCCCCGCGCTAAAGATCCACGAAAAGAAGTATATCTACCGCGGACTATTTTTCGGCTTCGGCCTGTTCGTTACGGGTGTTTCGTTTTGCTATTTCATCATGATGCCGGTTGCGCTCGCGGTTTCAGCTAAATATGCCGAGTGGTTCGGGTTTAAAGCCGATCAATGGCGAGCCGAGGAATATATCGGATTTGTCTGCAAGTTCATGCTCGGCATGGGACTGGGTTTCGAGATGCCGGTAGTCATCCTGACCCTGGTGAAAATTGGCCTTTTAAACTATCGAATCCTGAAGGCCGCGCGGCGCTACGTGATCGTGATCGCCTTCGTTTTGGGCGCGGTCCTCACCACGCCGGAGGTGATTACCCAAATCCTAATGGCGATTCCCCTTTTGATATTGTACGAAATCAGCGTCTGGGTGGCTTGGTACTGGGAACGCCAGGATAAGAAACGTGAAGCACACGAAGAGCTGACTTAGTCCGGTAATGATTTAATTTCGACCAGCATGACGGCAAAACCATTTCAAGCCCTCGCACGCGAACATGGCACGCCTTTGATGGTGGTGGACCACGATATCCTCCGCCAAAACTACGCCTCCTTCAAACGCCACCTGCCGAAGGTCCAAGCCTATTTCGCTGTCAAAGCCAATGCCGAACCTGCAATCGTGCGCACGTTCTACCGCGCCGGGGCGAGTTTCGACGTGGCCTCACTGCCGGAATTCATGCTTGTCTTTGAGAATATCAAGCATCTGCCACCGAAGGAGCAGCAGGATTTCATCTGGGACAAGATCATCTACGCGAACCCGACCAAGCCCAAGGAGACCCTCCAGAGTCTGGACCGCTATAAGCCGCTGGTCACTTATGATAATCTCGGCGAGCTGAAAAAGATCTCCCAGCACGCTCCTCATGCCGGTGTGGTCCTGCGCTTGCGAGTGCCCAACACCGGCTCAATGGTCGAGCTATCCTCCAAGTTTGGCTGCGACCCCGGCGAGGCGGTGGACCTCATCCTGTCGGCTTTTGATCTGGGGCTGGTTGTGGAAGGCATCAGCTTTCACGTGGGAAGCCAGTGCACCAATTTTCAGAACTTTATCCAGGCGCTGGAGATTTCCGCCGCGATCATGCGTGAAGCCAAGTCTCGCGGGCGCGAGATTAAGATTCTCGACATCGGGGGCGGCTTTCCCGCGCCGTACGATCGCCACGTGAAGCCGTTCAGCGTTCTGGCAAAGCAGCTCAACGCCGAAATCGACCGGCTCTTCGCAAAAGATATTCAAATTCTGGCCGAGCCTGGGAGATTCCTGGTGGCCACGGCGGCCACCTCGATCGCTCGCGTCATTGGGAAGGCTGTGCGGGACGGAAAAACCTGTTATTATATCGACGACAGCGTTTACCACACCTTCAGCGGCATCATTTTCGATCATTGCCAATACCATTTAAAATCGTTCAAAAAAGGCAAGACCGAGGTTTGCGCGGTATTCGGGCAGACCTGCGACGCACTGGACACCATCTCCTTGTCGGAAGAGCTGCCAGCGCTTGAAGTTGACGATTTGGTCTATTCCGAAAACATCGGCGCTTACAGCAGTGCCTCGGCCACGTGGTTTAATGGCTTTCCACCGGCCAAGATCGTCCACCTGAACCAATAGCGAGGAGCGCCGGTCAGCGGTTCTCAGTCTCGGGGCGGGTTGCGATCTCCGCTTGGATTGGCAGGCGGAATTCAACAACGCCCGTCCAACCAAACCGCTCCCGCACCTGGATGACTCAGAAGCCAGCGACCGTGAGGTGACTTACTAGGGCGCGACTTTTGACACAAGGCCAGCGTTGCGGCTGAGAGGCTTATCACTTTTTGCGGGACAACCACGCCGCCTTTTTTTAGACTGCGGGGATGGCAAAGGTAAA
>JANXQE010000414.1 GCA_025356925.1 Limisphaerales bacterium
CAACAAGCGGGGAACTCTTGAGGTGGCGCAGGCTTACCTCAAATACCTTTATGCTCCCGAGGGCCAGGAGATCGCCGCTAAACATTACTATCGGCCCCGGCTTGAGTCCGTCGCCCTGAAATACGCCGGGACGTTCCCAAAAATTAACTTGTTCACCATTGACGAGGTTTTTGGCGGATGGCAACAGGCACAAAAAATCCATTTCAACGAAGGGGGCGTGTTCGATGAAATCCAGCGAGCCTATCGATGAATCGACGGCGACGATCCCGTCGCACCTCACCCAACCGGCACCCAGCCCTCGACCGTCCAAAGAATTGATCCAGGACAATCCTTGCTCTAATCTGGCCCCGCTAAAAGCCGCCGGAACTCAACGAGACAGGTTGGAAGGCCTGTTTTGCAGGGGCCTCTGTGGTTAGTGGCTGAGCGAAAATGGCACAAAAAAAGTTCAACGCGCTGCCCGGTTTTGGCCTCACTTTGGGGTTCACCCTCTTTTACCTCAGCGTCCTGGTGCTGATCCCATTTGCGGGATTGGTCCTCCGCGCGTGCGAGATGTCCTGGGCCGATTTCTGGAGCCTGTCCACGACCCCGCGCGCCCTGGCGGCCTACAAATTGACTTTTGGCGCCTCGTTCATCGCCGCGATCGCCAACGCCGTGTTCGGCACACTTCTGGCCTGGGTGCTCGTACGGTATGAATTCCCCGGACGCCGTTTCATCGATGCCATCGTGGATTTTCCTTTCGCGCTACCGACTGCAGTGGCGGGCCTAACCTTATCGAGTCTGTTTGCCGCGAACGGCTGGCTGGGTCGCTATCTTGTGCCCTTGGGAATAAAGGGAGCGTTCTCGCCTCTGGGTGTGGTCATCGCCCTCACGTTCGTTGGGATGCCCTTTGTGGTCCGGACGCTGCAACCGGTGCTGCAAAATCTGGAGCGTGAGGTCGAGGAGGCCGCGGCCACGCTGGGCGCGAGCCGGCTCCGCACGTTCGTCAGAATCATTGCTCCCTTGCTTTTTCCACCAGTGCTGACTGGGTTCTCGCTGGCGTTCGCCAGAGCTGTTGGGGAGTACGGCTCGATTGTCTTTATTTCCGGAAACCGGCCGTTCAAAACAGAAATCGCCCCCTACTTGATCGTGATGCGCCTGGAGGAATACAATTACAAGGGAGCAATCGCGCTGGCGATCGTGTTGCTTGCTTTCTCGTTTCTGCTGCTCGGAGCGATCAATCTGCTCGAACAATGGTCGAGCCGCTTCCAACACTGAGATGAGCGCGTTTCCTAAACGGCCTCACGGCGATGCGGTGCAGCAGTCCCAACGGGGGACCGAGGAGCCGCCCTTCATTAAATGGACGCTGGTTTCGATCGCGCTGGTCTTCTGTTTTGTGTTTCTGTTCCTGCCCCTGGTGAATGTGTTTGCACAGGCCTTTGCCAAGGGTTGGGCATATTATTTGACCTCCCTCACAAGTGCTGATGCCTGGTCGTCCATCCGTTTGACCGTGCTTGTCGCAGCGATTAGTGTTCCACTCAATGTCGGGTTTGGGCTGGCGGCGGCCTGGGCAATCGCCAAATTCGAATTCCGTGGAAAGTCCCTATTGATCACCCTGATTGACTTGCCCTTCTCGGTTTCTCCCGTGGTTGCCGGTTTGATGTTTGTCGTGCTGTTCGGATTGCAGGGGTTCTTCGGCGAATGGCTCGACGCGCACGACATCAAAATCATCTTCGCGGTTCCAGGAATCGTCCTGGCGACCACGTTCATCACGTTCCCGTTTGTTGCGCGCGAACTGATCCCGGTCATGCAGGCGACCGGCACCGAGCAAGAACAAGCGGCCCTAACCCTGGGAGCAAACGGCCTGCAAACCTTTTGGTATGTCACTCTGCCTTCGGTCAAGTGGGGGCTCGTCTACGGCATCATCCTGTGCAACGCTCGCGCGATGGGCGAGTTCGGAGCGGTCTCGGTCGTCTCGGGCCATATCACGGGACTCACGGAAACGATGCCGTTGCGCGTCGAGAAGCTCTACAATGAGTACAACGCCTCGGCGGCCTTCGCCGTAGCCAGCCTGTTAGCGCTGCTCGCTCTCCTGACGCTAGCCATTAAGACGTGGCTGGAGTGGCGGCAAACCCGCGACTTGGCCAAGGCTCAACTGACCTCGGAACCCAATTTCGAAAACGGCCAGTCGGCCTCCGCCAAACTCGCATGAGCATCGAACTCCGGAATGTGACCAAGAAGTTCGGAGAAGTCGCGGCTGTCAACCGGGTTTCCTTTTCGGTTAAGGAAGGCGAGCTGATGGCGCTGCTGGGGCCCAGCGGCGGGGGCAAGACGACGGTGCTTCGCATGATCGCCGGACTGGAGATGCCCACCTCGGGCGATGTCTTCATTCGCGGCCTGCGCGTCAACGATCTCTCCGTCCAGCAGCGCAACATCGGCTTTGTGTTCCAAAGCTACGCCTTGTTCAAGACCATGAACGTGTTTAAGAACATTGCGTTCGGCTTGAAGATCAAGAAGTGGAAACGAACGGACATCAAAGCCCGGATCGAGGAACTTT
>JANXQE010000454.1 GCA_025356925.1 Limisphaerales bacterium
CAATGTGGCTGATCGGCGGTGAATTGGCAAGAATGCCGCTGCCTACAAATCCGCAAATGATGGTCGTGTTGACCAGTGTCCCGTGTCCAAGCCGGCCGAGTGCCGGGGTCGCAGGCTGATTTATGCCTGTTCGGGAGTCAAAGGCACCTGTTATCGCGCGGCCAATTGGATTGAAATCGGGGTGACCGCGCGTCCAAGACGCGCAAAACCAAGGAAATCTCATCCAAATTGAGCTGGAGCCAGGTAAGCGTCTGAGGAGTAGAATTTTGCAGGTGGAAAACCGCAAGGTGTTCGCGCACCGAGGCACGGCCCCGGTCGGGGTGGACGTGATCGGCAGGAACCTGGCCGCCCGCAGTCATCCCAAACATCGGGTCCGGCGAGCCGCTTGTCCCGCTCGTGGCGGCAACCGGGCTAGTCTGTGCCCTTTCATTCAGGGCCCAAAGGAACGCCGCCATTGAAGGGTCCTCTGCCATGACGGTCTTGGCGCGAGCCAGCTTTGAGTCGGGCTGGTCCTGCCCTTGATTCCATCGGCGCAATGTGATCACTGAAACCAGACCTGCGCCGAACGCCCCCGCAACGCCAAGCGCCCACCGCCAGCACTGCTCAGCGCCATCGGCAGCCGGGGGTGGGCTGGGTTCCGGCGGTTGCGACAGTTCGAGAGCCTGCGCTCTGATTCCCGCTTCCAGCGCGGCGACTCCCGAGTCGGGAGCTTCTGTGGGAGTCGTGCCCGTTGAGAAACGCCTGTCCAGTGCCGCCGCATAGGGATCGGTTGCGCGAACGATCTGGAGGCAAGCGACCAGAAGGACTATCGTTTCAACCGCGTAACGCGGGCTTTGCAGAACAAACCTCACCGACCTCCGAGTCCCCGTCACAAGGAGCCGTTTTGACTGAGACAGGTCGTTCGTTGAATCCGCTGCCATTAACCTAAAGCTCCTGCCATGAACTTACCACGAAACCGCGGGTCGGACCTACGGTGAGCAAATCCTCGTCAAAGTGGAAATTGTAATCCCCGTTCATTGTTATCGACTTCGTGATGCTTGCGCCGATCAGCCCGTTGTTATTGCCACCGCCGTTGAGCGTAAGGTCGGCCTCGGGGGCATAAATCACACCGATGCTGCTCGAGTTGCCGCCATAGGTAACGCTGGTCACGCCCGGCAGGCCATAATACCAGAAGTTTCTCGCCCGCCCGCTGTCCACCGTATTGTTACCACTCATGCTGGCGCTCCCAGCCACTTGATAAACAGTCAACGTGCCCGACGTTCCATTCGTGGACACGATGTGAATGTTGGCTGGGCTGAACGACGTGCTGTCCACCCTTAGCCGGACCGTGACACCCGCTTCGACTTGGATGTCGCTGGAGCCGGAAATGTAATAATCGCCGCTGATCGTGAAATCGTACAGCGTCGTCCCCCCGATCGTTGTCGTTACTGCCGGGAGCCAGGCGGTTGCAGGCAGCACGACATCGGGGAACGAAACATTGAAGTCTGTGTAGGTCGAACCCGAGACCTGGCCCGAGGAAACGGTCGTGGAGGCGGAAGGCCCGAGGTACAAGCTGCCTGCGATGTTATGGTTGCCGAAACTAACCGGACCATAAACACTGCCCACGTTTCCATTGGTGCTGGTTTTGCTTGAGTCATATTGCCCATTCGTGCTCAACGCGGGCTTGCTCGAGTTGAAGCTGTCAGACGCCAGTCCGTTGCCGTTCAATTGGATGCTGTCTACCGCCGCAAACGCAAAGCTGATCAGCGGCGGATTGCTACCGGTAATCCTGGCGGTTCTGGAAATGTAACTGCTGGAACTGAGCGGCGAAGGGACGAAGCCTGTGGAATAGATGCTGGGGCTGGCGGAGATTGCGTTGTAGATGTTCACCAAAAAATAGCTGCCATCGGTAAAGTTCCGTTGCTTCCAGTAAACTGGCTGGCCCGAGATTGTGCCCTGGGTCCAGCCGTTGACCCCAGGTTGGTTGGGGTCATCCTGCAGATGGGTCAACGCTTCCTCGATGCCTGCTTCCAGAACGGGTATCGCTGCGTTCCAGGACTGTGACCGGACGGCCACCTTGTACCTGCTGCCGATGAGTCCCAGGTAGCTCGCCAAAACCGTGCCGATCGTCAGGCTCATGAGCAGAGTCAGTACCAGAGTATTTCCCTGATTTCGCTGAGTGGACAAAGGCTTCATGGCATTTAGTGGTTTCTCAGACAGATACTCGCGGATTCCACGACTTCGTTGTTAACGTTGGCCCCGAGTATCTGCCGGGAGCACGACCAGGTCACCTGCACGAGTTTGGCATTCGTGACGAATGCCGGAAGGTAGCAGCCGAAGGTGTTTGATTTCGGAGTCCGCTGGTACAGCCAGAACTGCAGCGAGTTGCACCCGGTGAGATAGGTGTTGGTCGTGCCTCCACTGACCGTGACTAATGACCTCGTGGCGGGATTCAAGGCATATTGGATGCTGTTGCCGCTGGCATCCAGCAGGGTGATGCTGTTGGTCGCGTAGGCTGTCACTGATTGAGCCTGCCGGATAGTCCGCGACATTTTATCCAAGGCCATACGGCTGAGCAGGGCCATGTCCGTATAGTTCGTCGCGGCCACGAAGCTGCGGCTGGTGAACATCATGAGCATGACGATCACCGTCGCGACGATCCCCGAGAGGCCCGTGGCCACCATCACCTCAATGAGGGTGAACGCTTGCCAGCGACCCGCGGGGCGGGGGTTAGTAAACATAATTTTGCAGACCACAACGGGAGGAGAAAGTGGTCATCGTCCTTCGGTGAGTGAGCCCGCGCGACTGCCAAGTCAGTGCGATCTGCAGCATTTTCAGGTCGTTGCTATAGCTCTCGGAAACCGGTGCATTGGTCACGAGCACCGTGCCGGTGTAGATCAGCGACCCAGCCGGGGTGTTGGTGGGATTGGTGAGCGAATAAGAAGCCGTGAACGTCGACGGAACATAACCCGGCAGGTTGACCAGTTGATCCCAGCTCAACAGCCGGACGATCTCCATCTTCTCGGAAAGGATTTGCGTGGCTCGCTCAGCCTCGCGGCTAACCTGGATTTGCGCGAAGCCAAAGGTTAGCCCCGCGTAAAGCGAAACCAACAGGACTCCCATGACGCCCACGCTCACCATCACTTCGATCAGCGTAAAAGCCGGGTCCCCGCAGGATTCAGTTCGGTGTTCTTGCTTAACCATCGTCTCAGCCCTAAACGGGGAATGATAAGCAGTATTCATTCCAATTATCGTAGCCGCTTGGACCGGCCGACCGTATCTGTCCCGGTTTGGGGCGTTTTGTGATCGTGGGGAGGAAGCCGGACGTGAAGATCAGCCAGGAAGCGCTTTGCGGTTCGATCGGCTATGTGGGAACAATCGTCGAGAGAACTGCAAATTCATCGTAAGCGTTCATAGGGGTGCATTCTATTCAATCCCGCAGAACGCGATAAGCTGTCGGGATGAATAACGGAATAGGCCGTCGTGAAGACTTTTCCCCAGCAGAGATCTCCAAGGTCCTAGCGCGCTATCGCCGTAGCGGGCTGGGAGCCGTGCAGTTTGCCCAGGAGCACGGCATACCGCCTGGCCGACTGCATTATTGGATTTACCAGAAAGGCAGGACCAAGCCCGGCCAGTCACT
>JANXQE010000528.1 GCA_025356925.1 Limisphaerales bacterium
GGCATCCACCACTCGGACCCGACGTTGGGAGCACAGTCGTTGGACGATCTCGTCCTCGCCAAGCGCGGTCATTCGCGAAGTCAAGCCTCGCAACCAAGGCTCACTGGATCGGAGTCGCTTGAGCAGCGCTGCGTCGAAGATGTCAGCAATGGATTGCTCGCGGGCGCGCACAACGGTTTGGCGAAGAGACAAACCGGTCGCCGTGTGCATCAGAATCAGTCGCAACAGGTCATCCAGCGCGTCATCAATCTGGCCGACCATCCTCTGGTCGAGCCGACTGCCGAACAGCGTTAGGTCAATATCCGAGCCGGGCCGGGCGTTCCCTCTGGCTCGCGAACCGTAGAGCACTGCCTTCTCTACCTCCGGAAAACGTGGGAATACTGCGCGGATTTTCGCCACGGTTCCAGCCGAGAGTCCGTGTCAACCCCTGCTGCTCCAACTCGGAAAGCGGTCGTTGCTGTGCCAGCGCCGCCGCCCCCGACAACTGGCTGAACGCTTTGTTGAAATTCTGAAAGCGTTGTCGCCAGCGGATATCTTGCTTTCTTATGGCGTCAGACATGGTTACAGGCTACCGGAAAAGGTTTGGCGGAGCAGGGCTTATTTCAGCTCGATCATGGTGGCGCGGTGTTGGGTTTCGGCGGCGAGGGAGTCGAGTTGCGCCGCAGTGCCCTTAGCCACCGGCGTGCGTTCATTTTTGTCCCTGATCATCCGGGAGCATGGCCTTGCGAATGAAGGTCAAGGGAGGTCCGCCGTAACTCAGGAACTGATCGTGGAATTGCCGCCAGGCCTTGCGCCCGCCCCGCGCGCGGGTCCATTCTTCGCGCAAATCCCGGATCATCAATTTCCCCATGGTATAATCGAGATATTCAGGATCGAAAGTCCCTCGCGCGGCTTGCTGTTTGGCGGTGCCGGAATCGGCGAAGGCCTTCTCGCGAAACAGCTCCTCGGACTCCGCCACCGTCATTTTGCCCGTGTGCAAACCGATCGCGGAAATGAACCGGACGTTGCGCAACAGCGCCTCCAACAATTGCCCGGCATGTATTTTTGGGTCGTTGTTCCCCAGCCCCGCCTCCCACATCAACTCTTCGCTGTAATGGGCCCATCCTTCGGCGAAGGCATATCCGACAAACAAGCGGCCCACGCGCGATTGGGATCGGTTCGAGTGCAGGAACTGTAAAAAGTGTCCGGGCCAAACCTCATGCACCGAGGTGAACAGCAAGGTCGCCGTGTCGGGGATGTATTCCATCTGCTCGGCCTTGCTCCAACTCGGATCGGGCGGCGCGATGTAATAGAACGATGGCAACCCGCGATCATACGGTCCCGCAGTATCGATATACGCCCCATTCCACCGTTGAAAGGGAGGCGCTTCTGCGACCATTGCCTCTTCCGTGCCAGGGATCGAAATCAACTCGGACTGTTTGAGGAAATCCTTTAATACTTTCAACTGCACCCTAGCCGCGGAGACCGGCCCGCCCTCGGGCTTGTCGTTCTTCACGATTTTCAACGCGTCGGAAATCGATTGGCCCGGCGCAAACTGTGCGCACGCTTCCACCAAAGCTTTCGAGTTGCGTTCCAAATCCGCCTGGCCCATGGCCTGCAATCGGTCGAGCGGGATGTCCACCCGTTCTATGTCCCACAGCATTTGCTTGAAAAGGTCTTCCCCCAGGGCGAACGATTCGGTTTGCGAGACAGCTCCAAACCATTTCTCTGCGGAGCGGAAGGAATCCCGCGCGATGGGATTCAATCGGTCGAATTGCTCCTTCAACGCGGGCTTCCTTGTGAAAACCTCGGCAAAAACCGGCGGCACATCCTTGTCCAAAAAATCGGCCAGGCCCGCGAATTGTTTTACGGCCAGCGCCACGTAAGTGTTGGGAAGCGGCGGCCTTAAGTTCGCCTTCATTTGCTCGACTGCTCGCGGAACTTCCCCGAGGTAAACCAAGAACGCCTCCAGACGTTTTTCCAGCGGAGCGTACGGGCGCGTCAGGTACATGCTCGGGTCCAATGTCGCCGAGGTGTAAAAATAGGGGTTTTTATGCGGCCACTGAGCCTTCTCCAGAAAAAACAGGTCGCGATCAATCTCGACCAGCAAATAGTCCCGCTCGAATTGCCGAACCGCCTCCGCCGGCGCGAGCTTGAACGCCTGCGACTTGGCGCGCGCTCCGTGCAGCAGGCTGATCGTGCGAGCGAGTCCGGCAGCGCTCCAATCCGGAAGCTTTCCATCGAATTCGTGCCGGCCCGCCCTGGCCGCAAAATCCGGATTCGCCCGGAAGTAATCCTCCAGGAAACCGTCAACGAATTTGTCCCATTCCATTGGCGACTCGGAAGGCGAACCAGCCTGGCTCGCCTTGTTCGATTGGCATCCATTTCCCGCGAGGAGGAGCGTGGTCAACATGACGAGGGCCCACGGCGATCTGTAAAAAAAGATTTTGTGCATCGGATGCGCAATTAAGCCCATTGCGCGGACTTCCTTCAACGATTTTCCACCAGTTTTGGCCCGGCGAACAGGGCTGTCGACCAGACGGTTCAGGGTTTCTCCCCGGCCCTGGTTCACATCCACATCGCTGCGGGCGAGAATGGCTGCGTGTTGGGACGGCGATTCTCGTTGGACTTCCGGGCCTTGCATCGCCATAGTTTTCCAGGTTTAGGCTCAGATAAACCATTGTTTTTGAGAATAGTTGTTGCCATCACCGGAGCCAGCGGGATCCTCTACGCACAGCGATTGCTGGATAATCTCGAGCCACACGAGCACGAAATTCATGTTGTGCTGAGCAGCTATGCACACGTCGTGATCGCCGAGGAACTCCCCGCCGGCCTGCGGTTAAAGAAGGGAGTAACGACGCACAGCCTCAAAAGCATGAACGCGCCGTTTGCCAGCGGGTCGAATGCCCCCGAGGCCATGGTGGTGATCCCCTGCAGCATGGGTACGTTAGGCCGGATCGCGCACGGTTACAGCGAGGACGTGCTCTTGCGCGCCGCGGACGTCGTGTTGAAGGAGAAGAAAAAGCTTATCCTGGTTGCGCGCGAAACGCCGCTCAACCTGGTTCACATCAGAAACTTTGAGTTGTTGCTCCTGGCTGGGGCGACCATTTTGCCTGCGAATCCATCCTTTTACACCCGTCCACAAACCGTCGAGCAGGTGGTCGACACGGTCGTGGCGCGGGTGCTCGACCATTTGTCCGTCCCACACAGCCTGGCACCCAGGTGGCAGGCGGAGTCGGAATGAGCAACGGGGCCGGTCGAATGTTCTCGCTCGTTAAGAAATGGGGGTCTTTCGTCAAGTTTTCCCACACCGTGTTCGCGCTGCCATTTGCGTTAGCCGGCATGGCGGTCGCGGCCCGGGCCAACCGCGGCTGGCCGGGTTGGCGCACGTTTGGTCTGGTTCTTGCCGCCATGGTATCCGCTCGCACCTGTGCGATGGCCTTTAACCGTATCGTCGATCGCAAATTCGATGCTTTGAATCCGCGGACAACGGGCCGCCACCTTCCGCAGGGACAAATCAGCTTGTTGAGCGCAGGCTTTGTCTGCGTGGTATCCGGCCTGGGCCTGGTGGTTGCCAGTTTTTTTCTAAATCCGCTCTGTTTCTACCTGTCGCCCGTCGCCCTGGCAGTAGTTTGCTTTTATTCTCTGACCAAGCGATTCACGAACTACACCCATGCTTTTCTGGGTTTGGCCTTGGCCCTGGCGCCGGTCGGGGCATGGCTCGCGGTCAAAGGCTTCGACGTTTCCGTGTGGGAGATTCTCCAAATGCTGGTGCTAGCGGTGTCCGTGATCCTGTGGCTGGTCGGATTCGACATCATCTATGCTCTGCAGGACTATGATTTCGACCGCACTCACGGCTTGCATTCCCTGGTGGTCGCCTGGGGACCAAAGAACGCCCTGCAAGCGGCCTTCCTGGCGCACATGCTGATGTGCGGTCTGTTGCTGGCGTTTGGCCTGCTGTGCGGGTTCAAGCTCGCGTATCTCGTTGGCTGGTTTATGATTGTCGGCTGCCTGGTGCTCGAACACTGGATCGCACGCCGACGCAATCTGAATTGGGTTCAGGCGTCATTTTTTCGGCTCAACGCCGTCGTCAGCAGTGTGTTCTTAATCGTTACCGTTGCGGAAGTGGTCTTTCGGGGCGGCTTTCGCATCCGATAACAGCAAAGCGGCTTGCTTTCGAGAACGGTTTCAGCGCATTGTTAAGGCGAAATGGGTTTGCCTACTGAACCAGTCACCTTGACCGTCGCGCAGTTGGATGAGCTAAATCGGAAGTTGGCCAACATGCGGCACGACATCAACAATAACCTGTCGCTCATTGTCGCCGCGATGGAGTTGATTCGACACAAACCGCAGATGACGGAGCGCATGCTGGCAACCTTGGCCGAACAACCCGCCAAGATCGGCGATGCCCTCGGAAAATTCTCGTCCGACTTCGAGCGGGCCTTCGGCATCACCCGGCCCTAACCGGAACCCCGGAGCCAGACTGCGGCGCTCCCGATGCAACTCCGGCCCAGCGGTTTTGACTTCCCAGCCTGCGCTCTGGCATATTGCTACGGATGGAACGAACCGAAGCGGAGTTGATAGCCGCCGTCCTTCAGGGCGATGCTGAAAGCTTCGAGCCACTGGTTCAAAAATATTCCCCGCGCGTTTTCGCAACGGCCCGCCGCTACGCGCGTCGTGACAGCGAGGTCGAGGACATCGCCCAGGAGGTTTGGGTAAAGGCTTTCCAGAAACTCGGAAGCTTCCGCGCTGAAGCGCCGTTTGAGCATTGGTTGATGCGCCTGACCGTGCGCACGTGCTATGATTTCCTGCGCAGCCACCAACGCAGCCGCGAGCTGAATTTTTCCGAGTTGAGCGACCCGGAAACCGACTGGCTTGAACACTTTGTCACCCAGGCCGAACCGGGCACCGAGCATGCGGATGCCGCTCGGCAATTGGTTGAGCGCATCCTGGAAAAGCTCACGCCCGCGGGGCGGCTGATTATTACCTTGCTG
>JANXQE010000531.1 GCA_025356925.1 Limisphaerales bacterium
CCGGAAAGCGGCACCGGGACCGTTTCGTTGTTGGGCGTGGAATACCTGCACTTGAAAACCGCAGGGGGCAGCGACTTATACCTCACAAACTTTGGACGCCCGTTTTGGCAAAATCTGTTGCCGCAAAACTGGTACGCCCCCGAATGGTTTGAGGCTAAGCGAGAACGGCTCGAGGGAACCAGCACGGTCTATAAGGTGCCAACTCGTTGTGTCAATCGAACCACGCTGAACCTGGTCGTGAAATGGTCCCGAGTCGGGGAGGTAGTGCCGCTGGACACCCTGACCTTCAACAAGTTCATGCATGCCGAGTTCAACAGTCCCTTCGAAGAGTTCGCCTTGGTAATGGAGCTCCGGAAAGGGTTGACAGGTCCGGCGGGCATTCGCATCCGCACTCAGCGGCCGCTGGGCATCTTCGTGCCGACTGAGCGCCTCGAGCTGTGGCAAACGGGTCGTTCAGAGGAAAAAATCCGGACTAAAATTGCGCGCCATCCCGGTGTGGAAATCGATATCCTGCGCCGCTACGTCGTGCTGTACGGTTGGATCGACGGCCTGGATGCGGTCAAAACCGCCGACAATTCCACGTTCGATACCACCGGCCGAACGGAGTTTCTGGCGCGCACGACCAGTCTGGTGACGCACGAGCTGGCGCAAAAAGGCTATCGGGTCATCGATATGAAGCCGGCGCACGTCATTCTCCGCCTTCGCCACCATGGCCAGCTCCTGCGGGAAAGAAACGGCCAGCTCGCTTATGCGCTGGTGGATTATGAACTGCTCGAACGCACCCCGGAGCACGAACTGGCCGTCCGCAGCGCAAACCGGCAAATCTATCTCAAACACACCGCCCGGCGGTTCGATGTCAACGCGGGGCAGAGCCTGCCGGCGCATCTCCAGGCCACGAACATCCTGGGCGTGGATTACATCTTCGGGCATGCTGAGAGCACGGGCGGGCTGCTTTGGGTTGTCGGTCGCGACCCGGATCTTTTCAATTATTTCCTGCCCGAACGCTGGCGGCGCACGCCCAACCAGCGCTTGTCGTCTCGCAACTCGGTATTCAAGACTTGCACGAAGGACAACATTAACCTGGTGTGGAAAGTGTCACGAATGGGGGACCGGCCATGGATCTCGAATCCGGCCGCCCACGCCGCTGCCGCGCGTGAGTACGGGTTCAATAGCGCTTTCGAAGAATTTACCTTCGCGCTTGAATTGACCCGTTGCGGAGTGAAGACGGTTTATCCCCGGGCAATTTACATGACGGGCACCCAGGGTGCGCCTTACCGCGCGGCACCTGAGCAACGGCGCTACTCGGAACTGGCGCAGCTCTGCACCGCCGACGGTGAGCCCGTCATACGCAAGGATTGCGATTATATCACTATCTGGGGAAACTGGAACGGGTCCGATGAGCTCCTGGCATCACAAGACGGGGCCTATTTTTCGACCAAGAATGCCCGGCACGCCTGCGCCCGAAAAATCATTTCAACTGAAGTCCTCGAGGAGCTGATGCAGCGCAAGGCGGCCAAGCTGGAGAGCTGCGGCCTGGAAGATCTCAATCCCAAACCCGACCATTTGCTCTTGTGTTTTGATTGCCATAATCACGTGGTACTCGACGAATCGGGCTTGCCCGAAGTCAGGCTGTGCAACCTCGAACTGGTCCGGCGGAACAGCCCAAAGGCTTCCAGCTAGACCAGGCCAGTGTCAACCCGGGGTTTACGCCATGCCGCTCAAGCGGCGGACGGACCACTCGACCGTCAACAGGAGCAGAATCAGACCCAACCACCACCACCGATCCCAGAGGGGAGTATGCCGGTATTCGAGGTTCACCGGAGGCGGGGTGCCAAAGACGGTGGAAAGTTGCACGGAGGATTTGTCCGACAACGAGAACATCTTGCCGCCAGAAATACGGGCGAGATTGGCCAGAAGCTCTGGTTTCGCACGCAAGTCGGCCATTTCGCGATCGCCCGATTCACAAACCAACAACTGGCGATCGTCTCCCAATTTTTGGCCCTTGAAGGTTGCCGTTGCGCTCACTGTGAAGCTGCCATCGCAGGGCGGGAGCAAATCGGCCTCGTATGCTTGACTGACACGATCATAGGCAGCCTTTAAAACCACGTTCGTTTGGCCGGTGGTCGATAGGCACAACGAAACGTCCGCCGCATCGACAGTTCCTAAATCGCTGCCCCGGACCTTGATGCTCGCAGTAACCTTCTCCCCAATCGAGCAGTAGCTTTCCGCCAATTCGAGCACAACCGGGCTATTGGTTTTCCCGATTCTTCCCGCGGCGAGCCAGCGGACGGCATTGACCCAAAACTGACGATAGTAGCGCGAGTCACAATTGCGCTCCGTAAGCGGCAAGGCCGGATTGATGGGTTCACCCCACGTCGTCTCAAAATCTTTTCCCCAGGATCGCGTGGTGTCGGAGGTAAAGGCCATACTGCGGCCCTTCCCGACATTCTGCACGGCTAAGAGCAGGCGCGGGCCATATCGGTTACGTGCCTCCGCATCGACGCCCAGCACCGTCGCCCCTGGCTTGGCGCGATCGACGAGGTTGCAGCCATAAAGCACCGGAAACTTCTCGGTCCAGATCTGTTGCGTCTCCTCCGGGGTCGCGCCAATCGCCATCACTGGATGGGCCAGGGCTGCGGTCGGGGCCTGAAAAGTAATTGGCCGAGCCTGGGAGTCGTTATCTTGTTCCATCGCCACGGGAATGACACGGTCAAGGATCGTGCGGTGATAACCCCCTTTGCCAAAGGCGGAATTCCCACCGATCATCACAAAACCACCGCCGAACTCCTCGACGAGCCGGGCCATGTTCTGGAGTTGCTCCCCGCTGAATGAATCGGTGCGGATGTCGCTATGGATCACTACATCGTAGTTCAACAACTCCACCATCGTCCGCGGAAAGCCTTTCGTCGGGTGTTCGACCGGATAGATTCGTTCGCCGGTTTCCGGGTCGGCATCGACGGTATTAAGGAACTGGCCCTTTGAACCAAATTGGCGGTAGAGAGTTTTCACCTTAATGTTCGCGTCGGACTCCAGGGCATCCTTCAGATATTTCCATTCGGGCATCGGGCTGCTGGGCTGCTGCGGCGTGCCTTCCATGTAAATAACCCGAATGGTCGGATCCAGCACCTCGAGCCCGAACATCCGGCGGTTGTTGCTGGCGAGCCATTCCCCGTTTTGAACCGGAATCCTGACTTCGTAGACCTGAAAACCCCGTTCCCGCGGTGTAAAACCCAACTCAATCCGCTGAGGTCCATCCTTCAGTTTGATTTGCTGGGAAGCCACCACCTGGTTTGCATGCAGGATCTGCACGGGGACGGCCACCCCAGCATAACCCGCCGCACGGATCAACACCCCGATCCTCGTGGGAGCCTGGTTGGGCACGGCCCGTTTGACTTGCACATTTTCCAGGATGATGTCCTGCACATCATTGGTCGTACCCACGGTCAATGTGTGAATCGGCACGCCCTTGCGATGGTATAGACGCGCGATCGTTTCCGGATCGCGGCGCACGTTTTCGATTCCATCGGAGCAGACCACCACCCCGACTAAGGGATCATCCCGTGGCATAGCCAGCAACGCCTGCAGCGCATCGCCCAACCCTGTGGCATCTCCGGTGGCCGCCGCGGAGTCGACGGCAGGCAAAGGAGCCAGTGTCTGATTGAACGTGTAGTAATCGATCCCAACGTCCGCCGGCGCGGCCCTGGCGAAATCATTTTGCAGCCAGTGTTTCACCGCCGGGAGCCGTCCTCCCGGGATGTCCTTGATACCCATGCTCCGCGATGTGTCCAGCAGCACGGCCAGGCGTGATTTCTGTTGGTGCTTGATTGCATCGATCCATTCCGGGTCGAGCAGGCACAGCACCAGGCCAGTGATAATGATCCAGCGCAACGCAGCCAGCCCAAGCCGCAACCCGCGGTTTGCACGGCCCTTGGCCCAGGTATAGCTGAGCACAACTGCAGCCGCGGATAAAGTCGCGCTGGCCACCAGCCACTTCAACTCGGGCATGTAGGTGAACCGGATCATCTGACCGAAATCCGAAGGCCGAAGGCCGAAGGCCGAAAGAAATCCGAAAACCCGAAACCCGAAACCTGGTCTGAATTCCGTCGCAAGCTGGGGGATCGTTGACATACAACGTTAATCAAATTCTTAATCATAGCCCTAATCTTAATCGAACTCGTATCCCCCATCCTCTCCCCTACTCAGCGTGAGACAGCCGCTTCAGGTACTCCCCGATGAGTGCGTCGTACTCCTTGGGAGAATCTTCGTGGGCAAAGTCACTGGGCGCAGGTTGGTTTTTGAGCAGACGCTCGAGTTGATCGACGACGTTACGCAGAGCCAGTTGACCTTGAAATCCGTGTTCGCCCGCCGCCGCGACACTGCCTGCAGCCATGGCCTGGCCCGCGGCGGCCATCTTGGCAGCCGCACGACCGGCGCCGCTGCCCGGGTTGTGGCCAAGTCGCTTGTCCTTGCCGGCCATCCGCTGCAACCGTTCGGCCAAAGCGGCAGCCTCCTTGCTCAATTCGTCTTCCTTCTGCGCGATCTGGGCTGGAGACTGCGGGGCTTGAGCCTGCGCATCAGCGGTTGAATCGCTTGGTTCATCGCCATTGCCTTGCTCCTGTCCCTGTCCCTGCCCTTGGCCTGAGCCCTTCGCCTGAGACTTGCTGGGCTGGGGTTTTGAATCCGAGTTGGCCGGGCTGGCCCCCGCCTGACCCCGGCCATCGCCGGGTTGGCCCGGGTGCCGCATTGCGATGTTCAAGCCCGATTGGGCCCGAGCGAGATCTTTGGCTTGGTTTAATGCATCCTCGATTTCCTTGTTGTCCGGCTGTTCCTTGTTCTTCTGCTTGATGGCCTCCAAGACCACTTGCATCTTGGGGCTGGGCGGCGGTTTTTGACCAGCCGTGGGCGTGGTCGGCAGGTTCCCCAGCTCCGGCAGGAGCTTCACAACCTGGTACAGATGGGCGAGCGCGCTTTCCTCGGGTGATATTGCCCCCGAGCGCTGCTGTTTTTCGAGTTGAATACCCGCAACCTCCATGTCGGTGATGGCCGCATGCATCTCCGTCGCCGCTGCCTCGGCGTCCCCGCCCGAGATTGCGTCCAAGTACATTCGCCCGAACTCCGCCGCATCTCGCTGCCGAACGGCCAGGTCCTTGAATTTCTCCTCTGGAGAAGCGGAGGCCAAGGCGGTCGTATCGGCGACGATCTGTTTTTGAATCACCAGCAGATTGACCTTTTGGCTCTGACCCTGGGCCAACGATTTGCCGGCTTCCTCGTCAGTAATCTCGATGAAATAGACCGGGGATCGACCGATGCCCGGCCCGTCCAGGGTATTATTATCGGAAGCCTCGGCGTGATACGCCACTAACTCATAATCCTTGAGACCCATCGTGGAGAGGTCCAATTCAGCCTTGGCGAGGACCTCCCCATTAGGCCCCGGCTCACGCTCGGCGTCGACGGTTTGCTGCGCGCCGCCAAGTTTGTTGAAAACCAATTTGATTTGCTCCACGCCGAAGTCGTCCGAAACGGAGATCTTCACCAGGACCTTATTGGTGGACGACGAGCGAATGTCCTTACCTGGATCGGAGATTTCAACCTTGGGCGGATTGTCCGGCAGGGCCTTGATGTGATAGGGCTTTTCATTCACGCCCGTATGCCCTTTTGCATCTGCCAGCTCGATCCAGTAGTCCACGTCCTTGGCGATCGGCACGTTCCCGCTCCAGGTTCCATCCGGGTTGCCCGTTAGGGCACGCTCCGGCCCGCTTGAAAAGCGTAGCCTGGCCTGCTTCAGCCCAACCGAAGGCTGGATCCGAATCTCCGCCGTGCTGGCGCGTAACACGCTGATATCCGGCGATTTTTGCACAACCTCGCCTCGCTTGGTGTACGCCGGGTAGTTCAGCCGAACATTGAAATCCTGAACTGTCGGTGGGATATACGTGGTGATTTTGTATTCGGGCGAAACGGCGTCGCTGCCCGCAACCCGATAGGTGAGGTCGGCTTGAAGATTGGTCAAAGTATGAAGGTATATTCCCTGGGTGTCCCCGGTCAGTGCGGCGGTTTGCCAGTTCACCGCGTTCTTCTCGGACCAGGATAGGTGGGCCACTTTGGGCAGTCGGCCGGAGAAAATATTGGTGATCTCAACATTTCGCCCGATGGCCACTTCAGTGTTACCGGGCTTAACCTCCAAGGTTGTGTAATGGGCCTTGGAAAAGGGAACGGCGGTCCGCTCCAAAGCCGTCAGGCCGCCAGGCGCTGCCAGGACGAGAAACACCAGCGCCAGGAGGGTAATCGCCATCAACGCCGCGTATCCAATGAGCTTGCCCGGAACGGGGATGGAATAACCGCCGAGCGCACGGGCAGTCTTGGCTTCCAGGGCTGCGGCCAGTTCGGGTTCATACTCGTGTTCCAACTTCCGTTCACCTGCCAGATATTCTGCGGCGGTTGAGACCTCGCACCCAAGTTCCGGTCGTCCCGACTCGATGACAAGCGCGCCTTGCTTCAGCCGGGTCGGCCGCCGATAGAACCGCACCAGACGGACGACACCAATGATGAGCAGTAGCGCCAGCCCCAACGACCCCGCAGTTCGCAGGAGCACCGGCATCATCAACCAGTAATCCGCCACCGCCAGCCCTAGCATGGCCAGCAATGCCGCTTCCCCGACCATCATCGCCCAACCGAACCGGGTCGTTTTGTCCATGGCCTCGCAGGCTTGCGCCAACCGTTGCCTGGCCAGATTCGAAGGATCGTTCTCAGATGGCTCTTTCATGGCTAAATTCCTTTGTGTGATCTGGTTAGACGGAAGTTCGGTTCGCGACAAAGGGTTCGACTAACAGAAGAATCAGCGCCCCCAGCAACAACGCTGTCCAAAACTCGCGCTGATCGTTGTGCGACCCAAAAAGACCGGCAGCCAACGTCTGCTTGGGATTGTCCTGGACACGCACAAGCTGGTGCTGGAAATCAGCAGAACGGAGCGCCTCCAGATTGGATTCCTGGGCCGGAAGGTTCACCGCCATGCGGCGGACCTCGTGACCGTTGTTGTCCCGCAACGAATAAGTTCCCGGTGACGTCATGCCGGGGTCCGGCAGTCGGCCCTGCGTGTCAGCGGTCAAGCGGGTTTCCTTCCCGTCAGGAGCACGCAGGGTGAACTGAGCCGATCGCCCCTGGGTCCCCGTCTCGAGCTCGAACACCTCTCCGGTGAGATAGCCGTTGTCGTCCTGTGCGGGCTCGTGCTTGAGCGTCTGAGCCACGTACTTGGCCAAGCCGTGAACAAATGGCACGTAGGTCTTGTGCTTGGGCCAATCGTTCCAAGCCGTGTCAGCCGACGTATTGACCAAAGCAACTCTTCCGCGACCCAGCGTCCGTGCCAGTACCAGCGGCACGCCGTCCTCGAAGAAGGCGAGCCGGGATGTTCCCTCGAGAGATTCCAGCTCGTAGCGTTTGGTAAACGCCGGAATCTGGAGATCGCCGCTGTTGGGCAAACGAAAGGCCGAGAATACCAATGAGTTGGTGTCGTAAAGGGCAATTCGCCAACCCGATCCCAACCCAGGGGTCGAATCGACATTTCCCACTCGAGCGGGCAAGAGCGCTGCCAGCTCACCGTTGTATTGGTTTGCACTCATCTCATCACCCACGAACAACACCAAACCGCCTCCGCCCTCAACGAACGTCCTCAGTGCGTTGCCAATGCCCACCGGCAAGTTCTTCAACCCTGGCAAAACCACCGCATTCCAAGGCGAGGCCGGCTTGGCAGCGCCGAGTTTGCCGGCCAGTTCCTCAGGTGAGACTTGGGCGAGGTTAAAAGATCCCGGCGTTGCATTCGTCGAATCTGCTGTCGGGTCCAGCGCCGAGGTCAGGAAGAACATCTCCTGCTCAAAAACGCGCGCTGCGGTCCGGGGTTCGACGATCAGCACATGAGCGGGCTCGGGCACAAACAGACATGCGTAGCGCGTATTATCGGCCTCCAAGGAATCCCGCGTGCGAAGCGACGCTGTCAGGTCGTGCCAGCCGGGCTTCAGAATAGGAATTACCAGCTCCACATTCGTCGCCGCGCCAGCTTTGAGGCTCAGAGCTTGAGAAGTGACGCGACGGTCGTCAATCGTAAGGTCGAACGTCGCCGCCGACGTGTCTTCGTCTGAAAAACTAGCGATACTGGCTTGCGGCTTTTCCCCTTCGTGAGTCCCGACGTCGAGCCGGACAATCGCCAGGTTGGGTGAAGAGAGATCTCCAACGGGCAACACCTTTACCTCGATTTGCTGCGGGATTGGGATCGAGCTGATACTCCGACAGGCGCTCTTTTGGAGATCACTCACGAGGTAGATCGTCGATTGGGTCTCAGGGCCATTCCCGGAGGCCAGTCGGACAGCCTGCTGCAGGCCGTCGGCCAGGCTGGACGTCCCATAGGCAGGGGCCAACTCTCGCAAGACCTGCGCGACTAAGGCGGCGGGAGCGAACCCGGAAAGCACATTGGCATGGGTCGCACACTCGATGAGCGCGGCCGTATCCTCCGTGTCCAATCCGGAAAGCACCCTCTGCATTCCCTGCTTTGCCAGCGCCCACCTCTGGCCTTCCGTTCCTGTGGCCAGCATGCTGGCCGAGCGATCCAGGACAAACACCACCCGGCGCTGTTTCCGGCCGGTAGCCGAAACCTGGCTTTGCCGTGAGAATGGCCTGGCGAACGCCAAAACCAGCAACGTCACGATCAGCAACCGGAGAGCCAGCAGCAACCAATTGCGCAGTTTGCGGCGGCGAGAGGATTGTTCATCCTGCTGTTGGAAAAAACGGATCGTGCTGAACTGCAACCGCTTTTTTCTGCGCTTCAACAGCAGATGGATCAAGACCGGAACGGCCAGAGCCGCCAGTCCGGCAAGCATCAGGGTGTTGGTGAAGAGCAAGCCTGGCATAGCTAAACCGCGGCGCGGCGTTCCAGGTATTCCGTCAGCGCCACATCGAGCGGCGCGTCGGTTCGCAACATCCGGTAATCAATCTCGAGCGCAATACATTCGCGCTTAAGTTCGTCACAAAACCCGTTCAATCGCCTTTGATATTCCCCCCGGAAATCATCGATGTGCACGGGGATCTCTTCGGAGGATTCCGAGTCTTCGAAGACGTATTCTCCCTCGTAAGGCAAATCGAGTTCTTCCGGGGCTAGTATATGAAAGACAATGACCTCCTGATGTTGGGCCTGCAGTTGGCGTAAGAGTTGGCGAGCGGCTTCGTCCGCCGTGAAAAAATCGGAGATGACCACCGCCATGCCTCGACGCGTGAGCGTCTCAACGATGCGAAACAGGCTTTGGTCGATTCGCGTTCCGCCCTGGGCCAACGCCCCGCGGAGGAGATGAAAGATTTCCTCGGCGTGGTGCCGGCTGGCATGGGCCGGAACCGCCTGCCGGGCTTGTTCGCCAAACAGAATCAGCCCCGGCGCGTCGTGCTGGCGCACCATGACTTCGGCGAGCACCGCGGCAAGCACGCGCGCATAATGGAACTTGTTTGAGTCACCGGCGCCGAAACCCATCGAAGCGCTGGTGTCCAGGAAAATCTGGCAACGCAAGTTCGTGTCATCTTCGAACTGCTTAACATAAAATTCGTCCGATCGCGCCCAAACTTTCCAATCAATATGCCGGAGATTATCGCCCTGGGTGTAGGCGCGATACGCGGAGAATTCGGTGCTGTAGCCCAGAAACGGGCTCCGATGGAGCCCTCCGAGGAATCCCTCCACTACAGTTTGGGCGAGCAGCGAGAGATCATCGATGGCCGCCAGTGTGCGGGCGTCTATGTTTAGAGTGGCAGGCATTGCCATCAACCTTCATTTGCCGTCCGGTTTCACCTCAGCCAGCAGCTTATCGATCAGGTCGCCGACGGTTGTCTTTTGGGCGCGAGCATTGAAGTTGGTCAGGATGCGATGACGCAATACCTGGCGGGCAACCGCGCGCACCCCTTCGTAGTCGGCGCACAGTTTTCCCTTCACAGCCGCGAGGGCTTTGGCGCCCAGGACCAGGTACTGCGACGCGCGCGGGCTGGCGCCCCACCGCACGAACTCCTTTATGTACGCCGGGGCGGACGGATCCTCTGGCCGGGTTCGCGAGACCAGTTTCACCGCAAAGCGGATCACTTCGTCCGAGACAGGCATCGCCCTTACCAGTTTTTGGATCTCGAGGATTTCCTCCGCGTTCAGCACAGGCGTCAGTTCCGGCAGGTCGGCCCCGGTGGTGTTGCGGACGACTCGCTCCTCTTCGGTGATGGTCGGATAGCCGCAATGAATGCTGAACATGAACCGGTCGGCCTGAGCTTCGGGCAGCACATACGTGCCTTCCATCTCGATCGGGTTCTGAGTGGCAAACACATGGAACGGGACCGGCAATGGGTAGGTCTTCGAGCCGATGCTCACTTCCCGCTCTTGCATTGTTTGCAGCATCGCCGCCTGGGTTTTAGGCGGCGTGCGGTTGATCTCATCGGCCAGGATCAGGTTGGCGAAAATCGGTCCGGGAAGAAACTCCAACTTGCGCTGGCCACTGGCCGGGTCTTCCTGAATGATATCGGTGCCGGTGATGTCCGAGGGCATCAGGTCGGGCGTAAATTGGATTCGGTTAAACGAGAGGTGGAGGGTGCGCGCCAGACAACGAACGAGAAGGGTTTTGGCCAGCCCGGGCACGCCCACAATCAACGCGTGCCCGCCACAGAAGATGGTCAGCAGCACGTTATCGATGACCTCCTGCTGGCCGATGATCACCTTGGAGATTTGTTGGCTCAGCCGGGTCCGTTGCTCCGCCAGCCGAGTTATGGCTTCCACATTTACCTGGGCGGACACCGCGGGGGCCGGAGGCGGCTCGATTACAGCATCATGCATAGTCGTCATTTCAGTTCAGCGTTTGCTAATCTCATAGCACGTGACGCTGCGGTTTTG
>JANXQE010000598.1 GCA_025356925.1 Limisphaerales bacterium
ATCGGCGATGTGCTCAATCTCATTGAGAAGAAGCACTTCGCTTTTAGCACCTTCCCAGTTGTCGATGCGCAGGGGAAACTCGTCGGGCTGCTGCCGGGCCATGTCGTCAAGCTGCGGTATGCGAAGCGCAAAGTGGTCGAGGCCCTGACGCCGCGCAGCCAGGTCCAAACTCTCAACAAGAAAGAGCTAGGGCGGGATCCCATTGCCAAGGCGGATAAATTTTTCACGGATCATCCTGGCATACACAAGCTGCTGGTGGTCGATGACCAGGACCGGTTGCACGGGCTCTTTACGATGAGCGACGTTGAACGCATTACGCAGGAGCGTAACGCGCAGTTCAAGCCGGCCCGGGATGCGAACTTCCGTTTGCTGTGCGGCGCGGCCGTATCCGCCACTCGAAACGCGTTCGGCGAATTGGACCGGGAGCGCATCCTGGCACACGTCGGCGGGTTGGTTGAACGGGGTTTGGACGTGGTGGCAGTCTCCACGGCGCACGGTCACAGCAAGGGCGTGGGCGACGCGGTCCGGATGCTGCGCGACGCGTTTGTCAAGCTGACGATTATCGCGGGAAATGTGACCAGCGCCGCAGGTGTCGAGTATCTGGCCGAGTGCGGCGCTGATGCCATCAAGGTCGGCCAGGGACCCGGTTCGATTTGCACCACCCGGATGGTGGCCGGCGTCGGGATCCCGCAACTGACCGCGCTCTACATTGCCTCGCGGGCAGCGCAGAAGCGGCGGGTCGCGATCATCGCGGACGGCGGAATCACCAAGTCCGGCGACATCGTGAAGTCATTGACGCTGGCCAACGCGGTTATTTGCGGCGGTCTTTTCGCCGGCTGTCCCGAAGCCCCCGGCGAGGTGATGGAGTTCAGCGGGAAACGCTATAAACAATACCGCGGCATGGGCAGCCTGGCGGCGATGAAAGCCGGCTCCGCCGCCCGGTACGGCCACGCAACCGACTCGAACCGCAAGGTGGCCCCGGAAGGAGTCGAAGCGCTTAAAGAAGTAACCGGTTCAGTGGACCGGGTTTTGGCGCAACTCATCGGAGGCATTCAGTCGGGCATGGGCTATCTCGGCGCCGCCAACCTGGCTCAACTGCGCGAGAAAGCGCACTATATCCGAGTCAGCCCCGCAGGACAGCGCGAGGCCGCGCCGCATGACGTTGTGGAACTGAAAGCAGGAACCTGAAGAAAGGCGGAGTGCGGAATGCGGAGTGCGGAGTGACAAACCCGAGATCCGAAGGCCGAAACCCGAAGGCCGAATCGGAGCGTTCGAGGCCGGCAATCCCGATTCGGATTTCGGCCCTGTTTCGGCCTTCGGGTTTCGGACTTGGGCATCAAGCCGTCGCAAATCTCCTGCGAGCTCAACCTCTGGCCCTCGTTCAGAACCTAATCGCTTCGTTCATCTGGCCGCATTGCGAACAGCGTGAGCGATCCACGTCGGGGTCATCCGTGTAAACGTAACCACAGCGACCGCACCGGAAAATGCGATCCTCGCTGGCCGTAGGTTCGAATCGGCGCCGGCGCAACTCCGCATAGACGGCCACGGCGGTAAGCGCGCAGAGCAACACCACTAGGTATGTCAAGATAAGGCTGGCAATGGACATGCTTTACGTAACGATCATTTACCCGGTGCCGGCTCGACGGCCTGGTTTGTGATGCTCAGTGGCAAGGTGTGCCATTCGAAGACCAACTGGCCCCACGTCAACCCTTCCAGTGGGTTCGTGGGATCGTTGATCATAAGAGGCTCGAAGCGCGCCTTGCGAGCTTCGCGAAGAGCGTATTGGTCGGCCTCAATCGAGCCGCTGGTCGGCCTGAGCAGCGTCGCTGAAATCGATTCACCGTCGGCGGCTACCAGCACGTGGACCACACTGTTGGTCAAAATCTCAGCGCTCGGCCAGGACGGAAGCGCCGAAGGCGCTAATAAATGCCGCCCAGCCAATCCGCCGGTCAAAAGGAGCGTGGATTCAGTTGGAAACGGCTCGGACTGAACCACGACCGGCACCTTGAATTTTAGCTCGGGCTGCGCAACGACCGGCAGCCCCTCGGGCTGATTGGTGGACATGAACGTTTCGAAATCGGCCCCGAGCTGCATTTGGATCGGCGCCAGAGAAAAGGGTGGTTCCGACCATGCAAAAGGCCGGAATTCCTGCGCGTGGATCGTTAACCAGGCCGGCCCGGAAAATCCTTCCCGGTGAGGCAGGGCGAAAAGAGTGGGATCGGTCAAGGCCAGGACTTCGGCAGAGCCTTGACCGGCCAATCGAAGAGTCGGAGCTCGGTCGTTGGTGAGCGGGAGCATCCGTTGCGGCCGGCCCAGCCAAAGGATGAGACCAAGCTGGGTTGCGAACACCAAGCCGATAAGAGCCCACCAGCGCCTTGTGGGCCAGCGTTGCGACTCGACCAGGTCCTGGATCATGGCGCGGTTCTGGGCAGGCGCACTGGGGTCGGACGCGGCAGTGTCGCTAGCAGGGCGTTGGTGATGCCCGCCGAGCGCGCCAGCATGGAAAGCCGCACCAGCATTTCGGTCGAAACCGCTCGGTCGGCATACACGATCAAGGTGAGAGGGTTGCCGGACCCCGCCACCGCCTGGTGAAACAGACCTGACAATTGCTTCTCCTGAACCAGCAGGTTGTCGTAGTAATACCGCCCCCCCGAATCGATCGCGACCGCGACGGTCGGCTTATCCGTGCCGGGCAGATCGTCGGCAAGCGGAAGCTCGAGCCTGACTCCGGGAGTATAAATAAACGAACCGAGCATGACAAAGATCACCAGCAAAAAGAAGACCGCAGCGAACGGCGCCGCATCCAACTGGCCGCGAAAAATTCGTGCGTTACGGGGGAACTTCATAACCGGCCGGTGGGAAAGTGTCCGTTCACTGCTTGCCCTCGGTGACGATGCTTACGATTTCGGTCGCGGCGCGTTCCATGTCCAGGACAATGGAATTGACTCGGCTGACCAGGTAGTTGTACCCGGCATGAGCCGGGATGGCGACGGCCAAACCCGCCGCCGCACAGACCAGGGCTTTCCAAATCCCGTTCGATAGATCGCTCACGTGGGCGTGCAAGCCCGCGTCTTTCATCAGGCTGAAGGTGTCGATAAAGCCCAGGACTGTCCCGAGCAAACCCAGCAGCGGGGCCAGTTGCGCAATGGTAGCCAGCAGGTTCAGCTTCTCTTCCAGTCGTGGCACTTCCGCCAACCCCGCTTCCTCCAGGGCTTCGCGCACCCGCTCGCGACCATGGTCGCGATTGAGGATCGCGGTTTTAACCAGCCGCGCGACCGGTCCGGGAGTCGCGTCGCAAATCGACAGAGCCTCAACCACGTTTTCGCGTTTGAGCACGGTGCGGACCCCATTGAGAAATTCGGTAGAGTTGATCTGAGCCCGATGACAATGCAGGAAGCGTTCGATGAATACGATGACCGCCACCGCGCTCACGAGCAAGATCAAATACAGGACTGTCCCGCCATGGGTTAATAATTCTGATACCGGCAGCTTCAGCATCACTCTTATATACGTTTTTAGAAGAGCCCTTCAAAGGGCTTTTTTCCGGCCGCCGCCGCGCGTTGTGCTTTTCTGTATTTGCCGTTAGGCTAAACGGCATCTTCGATTGATTGATAACGCAAAATACCTCGTCGGCATCGACCTGGGGACTTCGAACTGCGCGATGGCTTGTGTCGAGCTGGCGCGGGGAGCCGAGGGGCCTGTTCTTGACTTCCAGATCCCGCAGCTCATGCGGGCCGGCGAAACTGCCATTCTCGATTTGCTCCCATCCTGCATCTATTTGCCCGGACCGCACGAATTACCGGTCGAAGCCGCTCGGTTGCCATGGAACAGTGAGCCCGGGAGGATTGTCGGCGAGTTCGCGCGCTGGCAGGGAGCGCGGGTGCCGGGCCGGTTGGTGGTCTCGGCCAAGAGCTGGCTTTGTCATCCCGGGGTGGATCGCTCTGCCGCCATCCTGCCCTGGGGTGCGCTTGGCGATGTTCCCAGGCTCTCACCGGTCACAGCCTCGGCGCTCCTGCTGCAGCACATGGCCCTGGCCTGGAATTCAACCCATCCAGAAGCTCCTCTGGCCGCCCAGGAGGTGGTCCTCACCGTGCCGGCATCCTTCGACGAAGTCGCGCGCGCACTGACGGTCAAGGCGGCGCACGAGGCTGGCTTCGTGAAATTCAATCTCCTCGAGGAACCGCAAGCGGCCTTTTACGATTTCACTGCGCGACATCGCAAAGACCTGGCCGCGGTCCTGGAACGCATCCGGCTGGTCCTGGTGGTCGATGTCGGCGGCGGGACTTCGGATTTCACTTTGGTTCAGTGTGGGGTTTCTCCGGAAGGCCCTCTGCTGCGCCGGATTGCGGTAGGTGAGCACCTGATGCTGGGCGGTGACAACATGGATGCGGCTCTCAGCCGTTTGGTCGAGGAGCGAATTCTCGGTGAAGGACGCAGGCTGACCATGCCGCAATGGACTCAACTGACTCAAGTGGCGCGCCTGGCCAAGGAAAGCCTGCTTGGCGCCCCACCGACGCCCGACCCAAACCGGAAACGCGCCTCCCCCGGAATTGAGCCCGACCACTATAACGTGTCGATCCTCTCGGAAGGCAGCCGGTTGGTGGGAGGAACTCTTTCGGCCCGCATTGAGAAGCGCGAAGCTGAGCAGGTTGTCCTGGACGGGTTTTTTCCGGCCTGCGGTTGGGAAGCCCTGCCCCAACGCGGCGGCCGAGTGGCCTTGCGGGAGGTGGGACTGCCGTATGCGCAGGATCCTGCCATTACACGTCACCTGGCGGCATTCCTGCGCGCGCACGCGCCGGCAGCCCACGCGGCGCTCGGGGAGCCCGCGGACGCTCCCCGCTTGCCGCGCCCGGACGCCATCCTGCTTAATGGCGGGGTTTTCAATTCCGTACCAATTACCAACCGGTTAGTCGAGGTCGTGTCGTCCTGGTGGCCCCAGGCAGGACTAGTTCCGCTCCTGGCGCACGATTCTCTGGACCTCGCGGTAGCGCGCGGTGCAGCCTTTTACGGATTGGCCCGGCGGGGTTTGGGACACCGAATCGGGGGCGGCTCGGCTCACGCGTTGTTCGTCGGGCTGGACAAGGCCGGCAGCGAACAGCCCATGGCCCTGTGTGTAGCCCCACGCGGCCAGGAAGAGGGAGAAGTTGTGGACCTGGGCGGCCGCGTCTTCCAGTTGTCGGTCGGCCGGCCGGTGCGCTTTCCTCTCTACTCGACTGCCTCCGACCGGATCGAAAAGTCAGGCGATGTGGTCCCGGTGAACGACGACCTTCATCCACTGGCCCCGATCCACACTTTGCTCAAGGGAACCGCAGGCACGAGTGGGAGTGTTCCGGTGCATCTGCGGGCACTGTTAACCGAAATCGGCACGCTGGAGCTCTGGTGCGTTTCGAACAGCAGCGCTGAGCGCTGGCGGCTCGAATTCGAGTTGCGCGGCGAACCCGTCGAGAATGGAGTCTCCTTGACCGAATCGATGCCCTCCTCGTTCGGGGAAGCACGCTACTGGGTTGAAAAATTCTTCGGCGGCAAAGCCGGGATATCGCCCGCGCGGGCCGAGCTGAAGGGGGCCATTCCGAAAGAGGTGAAACAACTTTGGAACACCCTTGAACGAATCCTCGGGCCGCGGGAGGAATGGCGCTTGCCCATTCTGCGAGAGCTCTGGAGCACGCTGTTCGCCGGGGCCGGTCGCCGCCGCCGGTCACCCGAGCATGAACGCGTTTTTTTCCAACTGCTGGGCTACACCCTGCGTCCGGGGTTTGGCTATCCGCTGGACGATTGGCGTTGCGAACAGTCGTTCAAACTATTCGCCGAGGCTGTCCAGTTCCATAGCGAAAAGGCGGTGTGGAAGGAATTCTGGGTGTTGTGGCGGCGCATCGCTGGCGGGCTGAGCGCCAGCCGGCATGAGGAAATCTGGAAGTACCTCAAACCTTTTTTGGCCGGCCGCGTACCGCCCCATCCAACCAAACACCTTGGCAAACCTAAAGGCGCAACCCCGGAAAGCCTCGATGAAATGGCCCGATTGGCCGCCGGACTCGAGCACTTGCCATGGCAGGAGAAGCTCGAATTGGGCGATTGGGTCGCAGCCCGCTTGCTCGATATGACGAAAGCGAGCGGCCCGTGGACGTGGGCGTTGGGTCGCCTGGGCGCGCGCGCCCCGATTTACGGGAGCATCCACCAGGTGGTTCCGCCGGCAAAAGCCACCGAATGGGTCGCGCGGCTCCTGGAGCCACGGGTCGTGCGCCTGGACGGCGCAGCGTTCGCTTTGGCCCAGCTAGCTCGGCTGACTGGGGATCGAACTCGCGACTTGGAAGAGTCCACGCGAGTTGACGTGCTGCGGGCGCTGCAGCTAGGTGATGCCTCTCCGTCGTGGCAGCGCATGGTCACTGAAATTGTCCCACTCGAAGCGGCCGACAAAGCGCGTGCTTTGGGCGATACGCTGCCGGTGGGGTTGGTGCTGGCATAAACAAACAATAAGGACCCGAATATGGATCGAATTATAAAGCAGTTCATTATCCTGGTCGCTGCGGGAATTCTGGCCGGCTGCCAGACCGCTGCTCCTGACGGGGAGCATGGGCCGGATAAAACGGTCGCCTTCTACATTAAGATCGAGTCCTCGGTGCCCGGGGTGGGGATAGAAACCAATAAAGTTTTTGCCGGAAATACTCCGCTCACTCTGAGGATTTTTGGCGACGCCCCCGGCAGCTTCCATAACTTCGGCGGCCCGGAATATCTCCTGCGCGCCATCCCACAGAATACGAACGATTTTGTCCAAACCAAAATCTTTAAAACCGGCACGAGCTCAATACCGGGGGATAGGATACCCGGGCTTGTATTCTTTGACATGAGCCAGCGATCGGGCGGGCTCATCATCGACTCGATACCGGACAAGTAGCCCAAGTATTTTAATACCTTTTTAATACATTCCCGCCTGGTTTTGATTAGACGCCAGCCTGGACCCCATGCAACGATTTGCCCCTCCACGGGTGAGAAGTTCTCTCGTGAGAAACAATTGCTCCGGTTGAGCTTTGGTGAATTGATGCCAGTATTATGATCGAGCTCGGCGAGGCCGCCACCCCCCAGCCGTCGCGCTCAAGCTTTGGTCCGCAGCCTGGCGTCAAGCCAGGCGCGATCGCGTCATCGCGACCGCCGCGGCCAGCTTGTGGCTCTTAACTCTAAATCAACTCAATGACGGACTTAAATCTCGGTGGCAAACTGAAGACCGCTTTGATTGGAAAGTCGCGCGACTTGTCTGATCAAAGTCTTTTCCACAAGCTCTCGCTCATCGCCTTTTTTGCCTGGGTTGGACTCGGGGCGGATGGGCTGTCGTCCTCCTGCTATGGGCCGGAGGAGACCTTCAAGGCGCTCAACGGGCATGTTTACCTGAGCCTGATTGTCGCCGCGGCCGCGGTAGTGACCGTGTTCGTCATTAGCGCCAGCTATTCCCAGATCATCGAGCTATTCCCAACCGGCGGGGGTGGTTACCTGGTCGCCAGCAAACTGCTTTCGCCGACTCTCGGTGTCGTATCCGGCTCTGCCCTGCTGATCGATTATGTCCTCACCATCACGATTTCCGTTGCCAGTGGCGCCGACGCTTTGTTCAGTTTGCTGCCCGCGACTGCTGTTCAATACAAACTCCTTTTCGAGGCGGGCGGCGTGTGTGCGCTGACTCTGCTAAATTTGCGCGGCGCCAAAGAAGCGGTGTTGCCCTGGGTGCCGATCTTTATCACCTTCGTCCTTACCCACGCCTTCGTGATTGGCTACACCTTCTTCACGCACCTTTCCAGCCTGCCTGAGGTGTGGCAGAACGCTTCAGCCGATTTTTCCGCTTCCCATCGCAGCCTCGGCTGGATGGGGATGGCGCTAATGGTGTTGCGCGCCTATAGCATGGGTGCCGGCACGTACACCGGCATCGAGGCGGTCAGCAACGGCTTGCCTATCCTGCGCGAACCGCGGGTGCAAACTGGCAAGAAGACCATGCGTTACATGGCCATTTCTCTGTCGGTGACGGTGGCGGGCCTGCTGATAGGTTATTTGCTGTTTCGGGTTGTGCCTGAAAACGGCAAGACACTTAACGCGGTGCTCTTCGACAAGATGACCGCTTCCTGGCCGAGGGGCGGCGCCCTCACCTTCATCGTGATCACGCTTGCTTCCGAGGCTGCGTTGTTGTTCGTCGCGGCTCAGACCGGTTTCCTGGATGGCCCGCGCGTGCTTTCCAACATGGCCCTGGACCGCTGGTTCCCCTCTCGTTTTGCCACGCTGAGCGACCGATTTGTCACCCACAACGGCATCGTACTGATGGGCGGCTTCGCGCTCGTGCTCATGTTGGCCACTCGCGGCTCAGTCGATTTGCTGGTCGTTCTTTATAGCATCAACGTTTTCATCACTTTCACCCTTTCCCAAGTCGGGATGGTGCGGCATTGGTGGCAAGAGCGGTCCACGACGCCAGGGTGGAAAGGTAAAATTGCGATTAATGGCTTAGGCACCGCGCTGACGGCTTTCATCTTGATCACGCTCAGCGCGATCAAGTTTTTCGAGGGCGGATGGATCACCCTGCTGGTTACGGCGCTGCTGGTCGGGGCGGCCTTCCTGATCAAACGGCATTACAACCAAACCGCCCAGGACTTGCGGCACCTCGACGACCTTGTTGCCGCCGCGGAAATCTCAAAGCCAGTCGGCGTTCCAGAACAGGCCGAGCCCAAGCCTGCGGATCTCCGAGCCAAAACCGCCGTCGTGCTGGTCAACGGTTTCAATGGCCTGGGATTGCATACCCTTTTCGGCGTGCTGCGCATGTTCCCTGGTGTGTTCAGGAATTTCGTGTTCGTCCAAGTTGGCGTGGTGGACGCCGGCAATTTCAAGGGCGCGGCCGAGGTCGAAAATCTGAAGCGCCACATTGAACAGGACAATCAACGATACGTGGATTACATGCGGCAGCGCGGCTTTTACGCGGAGACGATCACCGCGGTGGGGATCGATGTCGTGCAAAAGGCCAGCGAGTTGGCCCCGTCGGTTCTGGAGCGGTTTCCCAACGGGATCTTCTTCGGCGGCCAGTTGGTATTTCGGCATGAAACGCTCTTCACCCGGCTGCTCCACAATTACGCGGTGTTCTCATTGCAGCGAAGGTTCTACCAGCAGGGCCTGCCCTTGTTGATTCTCCCGATTCGGGTCTAAGATTGGGACATGACATGGCGATCCACGGCCCGCAGTCCTATCGTTATCCCTTTTGCAACTCGGCGCCTCGATTTGCTTTCAGGCCGGTGGTCTTGTCTGGCCGCGACCATCCTGGCTTTGGGCACGGGTGTATCGTTTGGAGCGGACTCCGACCCGGCGCATGTTTCAACCGACTCAGACCGACCACTGCCATGGCCAGACGGGATCATTCCTTATGACATCTCGAGCCTGGCAGACGCCCAGCGGACGACTGTAAAGCAGGCGATGCAGCGGTGGATGGACACGGGAGCGAGAATCGCTTTTGTGCCGCGCACGTCACAACTCGCTTATGTGAGTTTCACTGGTCGCACCGACGCAGGGAATAACACCAGCCTGACGGGGTTCAAACCCGGTGTTCACGCTGAGATCAACATCACAACGTTTTGGTGGCGGCAAGGGGAGTGGATGCCCGCTCATGAACTTGGCCATGTCCTGGGTTTTCATCACGAGCACGCGCGTTGGGACCGCGACGCCTACGTCACGATTCATTACGAGAATATCAAACCAGGCCGGAGCAGCGACTATGATTGGATCCCCAAAACCAACTGGCTGGTCACCACGACCCCATACGACTACTACTCGATCATGCACTATCGGGTATGTTGGACTTCCAGTTGTGAACCCCAATGCCGGGATGGCGACGGAGCGAGTCCGTGCGCGGTGATTGATCCCGTGGGAACCAACTACGACGGCGTCATCGGGCAGTGGTCCGACAATCGCATCAGTGCCACCGACGGCGAAAAAACGCGGCGCGCGTACGGCAACGGTCGAGCCATCTATGTTAGGTCCGGGGTGGCCGGCCGAGGTTCGGGCACGCTCGCGGAACCTTACGCGGACCTTGCGCTTGCCCGGAGCTTGAGTCCTGAGAAGGCCCGCTTCGTTGTGCTCCTAAGCGACGGCTCGTTCTCTTCTGTGACCTCAAATTAAGGCGTAATATCCAAGAAAAAAAGCCGAGTCGGGTGCCACTTCGTGTCGAGAGCTCCTTAATGCCGAAGGTTTTGGAGTGCGCCAGTGCTGTGTCGCTTTTCGGACCCCCTCCGAAAGCGGCGCAGAGCCGCCGCACTCCAAGACACTTCGCGGAGTCCGCGCCAGGATCTCGCAGGAAACCCAGCTCGGGCCATGCTGGACCGTTGCTTTGTCGTTGGGAGGCGTTAAGATCTCCGCTGCACAATGGACCGATCGACACTACACGAATTTCACGAAGCCCTGGGAGGCCGGTTTATCGAATTGAACGGGAAGGAGGCGGTGATTCATTACGGCGAAGCCTGGGCGGAACATGCAGCGCTCACCGAAATAGCTGGCGTCCTGGATCTGAGTTTCCGCAGCCGGGTTTGTCTAACAGGAACCGATCGACTCCGGTTTCTGCATGGGCAAGTCACCAACGACGTTAAGAATCTGCGGTTGGGAGAAGGCTGTTACGCCGCGCTGGTTACCGCAAAGGGCCGCATGCAGAGCGACCTCAACATTTATTCTCTGGCTGATGAACTGCTGCTCGACTTCGAGCCCGGCCTGACTCAGACCGTTGCTGAACGTCTGGAGAAATACCTTGTCGCCGACGATGTGCAGGTCGTGGACGTTGCTCCGCATTATGGACTGCTCAGCGTTCAGGGCCCAGAAGCCCCTGCAGTGGTGAGGAGTGTGAGCTTGTTCCCCGAGCTTCCTCCGCGGGTTTTGGCTTTCTGCCAGGTTGACGATCCGACGTTGGGCGAGGTTTATTTGATGAATCAACCGCGCCTGGGAACCGATGGTTTCGATTTGTTCGTTCCGGTGGCCGCACTCGGTGCGGTCGTTGACAAATTGGTGGCGGCGGCGGGCTCTATCGGTGGTCGTCCCTGTGGCTGGGAAGCCCTGGAAATGGCGCGCATCGA
>JANXQE010000701.1 GCA_025356925.1 Limisphaerales bacterium
AATCTCGCACAGACGGTTGGAGATATGGCTACGCCCCAGGTGCCCCTCCGCGCTAATCAGTCCACGGATCAGCAGTAAGTCTTCCTTGCCAATCCGCCGCCGTCGTATCATCCATTCTTGGTCCACAGACCAAGACCCTACTAGCCAGCGCGTTTAAGTGACACCAGCTTTATTTTCGCTCCAGCACGCATTTGTTTGCCCGCTCCTTCGCCCAAACCTGTGAATGGTTACGTCCGGCCCAAGTGCGCCGGACCAGCGCGTCAAACGGTGTTTCGGTTGCGGTTGGCCATCCAAAACTCCCAAATTGGCAACCCGCGCTGCTAACAGCAGGCCTCTTCCGCCCGGCTCGTCGGATTTCCGTGGGCCAACTGCGTTCCGTCAGGAAATTCCTTAGCTAGGGAGTCGAGCCGCGCCTCGTAATTACAATACAAACTTTACTTTCGGCCCGAGTCCTCTCCAGCATGCCAGGCATGATGGATAACGAATATGCCGTAAGAACGGAACTTTTCGGGCGGCACACAAACGGCGCTTATGTTCAGTTCATCAAACGGATGGGATTTGAAATCAACGTAAAGTCGGCGCAAGGCGCAGTCGTTGTTGATGTGGACGGGAAGAAGTACATCGACTGCATTGCTGGCTACGGCAACTGTGTCTTGGGTCATAATAACCCCGCAGTCAGTAATGCTGTAATCGAGGAACTCCGTTCGCTTCGTCCATACAACCTTCCCTTTATCCACGACGTCCAGGCGCAGTTGGCACGCACCCTCGCCGAAATGGCGCCCGGCGAATTGGAATGCTGTTTTTTCGTGAATAGTGGAGCGGAAGCAGTGGAAACGGCTTTGAAGCTCGCCCGCTTGTCGACGGGCAAGCCGGGTGTTATCTGCATGCGCGGTGCATGGCACGGCTTCACCTTCGGATGTATGAGTGTTTCCGAACCTTCCATGTGGAAGAATTTTGCGCCGTTGCTGGATCATGTGACGCACGTTCCGTATAGCGACGTGGCGGTGGTTGAGGCTGCGATCGACGAGCGGGTCGGCTGTGTCATCGTCGAGCCGATTCAGGCGGAAAATGGGGCGATCGTACCAGCCCCGGGATACCTGAAGTCCCTCGAAGGAGTATGCAAGAGAAGGGGAATCCTGTTGCTGTTCGACGAGGTTAAGACCGGCATCGCCAAAACCGGTAAGTTATTTGCCTGTCAGTATGACAACGTGGTTCCGGACATTCTGATCATTGGAAAGGCGCTGGGTGGGGGAGTGATGCCCATTGGCGGCGTTGTTGCTAAGCGCGGAGTGTGGTCGAAATTCGGGTTGAGTTTTCCGATGTCGAGTTCTTCGGGCGCGGGAAATGCTCCCGCTTGTGCTGCGGCATTGGCCACCTTACGCACGGTTGAAGCCGAAAACCTGTGTGAACAAGCCTACAAAAAAGGAAACCTCCTTCGTGCAGGACTCAGAGATCTTATGACAGACTTTCCCAAGATTATTCTAAATGTAAGTGGCGCCGGTCTACTTCTTGGGCTCCACGTTACAAGTATGAAATGCGCCTCGAACATTGTTGCTCGGTGCGCAGGGGAGGGGGTGCTCGTCATGAACGCCTTTTGCGACCGAACGAAGATCCTTATCGAGCCGCCTGCGGTAATTGCGAATGAGGAAATTGGTGAAGTCGTCCGCGTTCTGACACGGGCTGTTGCCGCCTGCGACGGTCCTTGACTACAGCGTGTTCCTGCGTCCAAAGACCACAAGCCCCACGTCGAGAGGGTTCCGAAGGGGCCGAAGTGCTGTCACGTTCCCTCCAACTATCTTTCGTTTTGATCGGGTTGTGGTCCAGACTGCCGGGGCCAGACTGATCGTTTTGGCTTGTCCCATCTGCCGTGCCTCGTGCAGCCCGTAAATGTTGGCAAGCATCGGCTGCACCTGGCGGTTTGTGCCGCCGCGTTAGTGGTTCATTGGAAATGCTCTCTTGAATTTGTCAGCAAACCGTTGCTTTTCAGCTCCAAAGCTCATCGGTCGTGAATTCCAATTGCGGTCCGAGGCTCCGTAATTTTCCCTATGGGGATCCGTACTCGGCGGAGTTGCGACAATCTCATGACGAGGTGAGGATGAACGCATGAACCCGACGGGACATTCGAAATCGAAGGCTTTTCAGAAAAGGATATTGAAAGTAGCGATAGTCAGCATTCTCGCGTGCACTTGGGTCATCTCTTTTGCTCAATCGGCACGCGTGGCACAAAAAGGACGTTTGGAGCAGAGGGCCGCTCCTGCGCTTGCTGCGGAAGGCGCCAGGGTACCCGATGCGGCGGGCCTTTCGGAAGGTGCTTTCCGTGCCGTTCAGGCCAATGCTGCCGCACAGCTCCGGCGTAACGTGGTATTGGGTGCTTGTTCCAAGCTCGGTACGGCCCTGGCATTGGTGGCGCTGGGGGGGCCGCTTAGCCTGAGCGTCCTTAGCATCCTGGTTATGCGTGGTGCCCCTGAGCACCTGGTGCACCCGCGTTTGGGTATCCCGTTTCGTATCCGACTAGGCGGACGCGCAGCGGCGTTGCGCGGAGCCCAGATCTTGCAGCGTGAGGTAAAGCTCTAAATTTGCCAAGCGCGCAGCCGCTTGAACCGAGCGGCTGCGGTGCGTCCCAAGTTGGTGGCAGAGACCCGTTCCAAAGGTGCTGCTCGTCGTGATTTTTAACAAGAACACTTAGCCGGAGCAACACGAGCAAACACCGGGGGGTGCGCCAACCGGGATTACGGTCTATGCGGCGGTGGAGAAGCATTCCCATCACAACCCAGCAACAGCAGATAGCGAGCGCAGTCCCTTTTCACCAGCGGCTTGACTTCGTCGCGGGCCTTCCGCCACTTGCCCTGCCCGAGGAAATCGCGGACCCGCCGTTCGGCAGCAGCGTCCCCGGGCACCGGCGGGGCGCTGGCGATCGGTCTGGCCGCTGCTTTGCTTTCCACGGCGAAAGTTGAAAGCAGGCAGGTGAGAAACACAACTGCTTTCCCGCACTTTAGCCTGGGAACTTGCTCGCAACTTATCCCCAGCCGTCCTCCGACAGATGATGCCGTTCCATCCAACGCTGGTTCATTTGCCAACCTGCCGGCCGGAGGTAGGAGCAGCCAACCAGGGGACGGTCAAACCCGGCGGCCGTACTTTTCGGCTAGCAGTTTGTATTGCACTCCAGATTAGACGAAGTTAGGTTTGTCAGGTTTGTTAGACCGATGAACGATCTCCGCGGTGCAACCGGAATTTGGCTGTTCCTGGCCTTCGCCCCGTGGGCCTTCGGAAAGATGACCCCGGAGCAGATCCAGTCCCTGCCTCCGCCCGCCTCCCGCGCGGTTGTTTTCAGCCAGGACATCAAGCCAATCTTCGACGCCAGTTGCGTCAGGTGTCATGCGCGGGGTCGCAGCAAAGGCGGATTCCAACTCGACACGCGGGAGACCGTGCTCAAAGGGGGCGATTCCGGGCCGGCGGTGGTGCCCGGCCGAAGCCAGGACAGCGCGCTCATCGAACTGGTGGCCGGAGTCGATCCGGACGAGGTGATGCCCAAAAAGGGCTCCCGCCTGACCCCGGAACAAATCGGGCTGCTTCGCGCCTGGATTGACCAGCGCCTGCCCTGGGAGAAAGACGTCACCTTTGCCCGCAAAACCCCCCTCAACCTCCTCCCCCACGCCCCGACGATACCCGTCCCACTCGACCCCGGCGTTAACCCCATTGACACCATACTCCTGCCCTACTTCCGCGAGCATGACTTCAAACCCCCACCCTTGGTGGACGACCGCATGTTCGCGCGGCGAGCCTACCTGAATGTGATCGGGCTGGTGCCCCCGACCGATGGGCCCGGGGCCTTTGTTACCGACGGCGACCCCGGTATGCGTGCGAGGCTGGTGCGCAGCCTCCTGGCCGATAACCAGCGCTACGTCGAACACTGGCTTTCCTTCTGGAACGACCTACTGCGAAATGACTACCGAGGCGCTGGCTACATCGACGGGGGTCGCAAGTCCATCACGGATTGGCTCTTCTCCGCTCTTTTCTCGAACCTGCCCTACGACCAGTTCGTGGCGCAACTCATCGATCCCGGCCCGGAAAGTGAGGGATTCACCAAAGGCATCGTCTGGCGCGGGGTGGTCAACGCCAGCCAATCTCCCCCGCTGCAGGCGGCGCAGAACGTTTCGCAGGTCTTCATGGGGGTCAATCTCAAGTGCGCGTCCTGCCACGACAGCTTCATCAACGACTGGCGACTTTCGGACGCGTACAATTTGGCAACGGTTTACAGCGGAGGCCCGCTCGAGCTGTTTCAATGCGACAAGCCTACCGGCAAAACCGCCCAGGCCCGGTTTATCTATCCCGAGCTGGGGGAGATCGACCCGGACGCGAACCGGCCGGCGCGCCTGGAGCGGTTGGCAAAAATCATCACTGGGCCAAAGGACGGCCGGCTCCCGCGCACGATCGTCAATCGCCTTTGGGCCTGCTTCTTTGGGCGCGGGTTGGTGGAGCCGCTCGATGACATGGAGCAGGCGGCATGGGATCCGGACCTGCTCGATTGGCTGGCGGAGGACCTGGTGGCGAGTCACTACGACCTGAAACACACCATCGAAATGATGCTCACTTCGGAGGCCTGCCAGCTTCCTGCGGTTGACCTCGAGGACTCCGCGACCAAGGAATTTGTGTTCCGCGGCCCCGCGATCCGGCGCCTGTCGGCCGAGGAGTTTCGCGATGCCTTGGGGGAGTTGACTGGGGTGTGGTTCAGGGAGGCGGCCTTTTCCTCCGGCGCGACCGAGGTGCGCTGCGGCCTGGTGGCGGCTGATCCCCTAGCAGTCGCTCTTGGCCGACCGAACCGGGAGCAGGTCGTGACCTGTCGCGCGGCAACGGCAACCACCCTGCAAGCGGTGGAACTTACCAATGGCGCCACGTTGGCCAATCTCCTGGAACGGGCGGCTTTTCGATTTGTCGAAGCGCCGCGCTCGAGCCAGGAGCTGATCTACCTTCTCTACGAACGGGCGCTGGGCCGAGTCCCAACACCGGCGGAAAAGGATATCGCAATGACGCTGCTGAGCCAACCGCCGCGCAGGGAAGGCGTGGAGGATCTGTTGTGGGCGATGGCAATGTTGCCCGAGTTTCAACTGATCTACTGACGATGTCCCACAACACTCCAGCCTTGCGAACGCATCCCGGACCCCGGTTCCTGGCCAAACGGAAAACCGCTCACACCCAACGCGCGCCGGCTCCCATGGCATGAAACAGATCTCGAACTGGACCCGTCGTAACTTCATCAAAACCGCCAGTGCGGCCACCCTCTCGGCACTGGCCGCGGGCTTCCCGCGGCGAATCCTCGCGGCGGAGGCCGAATCAGAGCGGCCTCAAGCCACCGCCGACACCGTCATCGTGCTCTGGATGGGGGGCGGGATGGCCCATACCGAAACCTTCGATCCCAAGCGCTATACGCCCTACGACAAAGGAATGGCGTCAAGCTCGTTCCTTAGCACTTTTCCCAGCATCGACACGGCGGTCGACAACATCAAGTTTTCCGAAGGCCTCGGGAAACTCGCCAAGGTGATGGACCGCGGAACCTTAATCCGCTCGTACACGGCTGGTGACCTCGGCTTTATTCTGCACACGCGCCACCAGTTTCAGTGGCACACCGGATACGCTCCGCCACAAACCGTGGCCGCCCCGCATATCGGCGCGGTCGTCGCGCGAACGCTGGGCCCGCTGAACCCCGCGGTGCCTGCGTTTATCAACATCGGCCAGCGGTTCGATATTGGCGAAGGTGAGGAACTCAAGGCGTTCACAACCGCCGGGTTTCTTGGCAGTGAGTACGGTCCCTTCAACATACCATTCCCGGAGGCGGCGGCCGAGAGCGTGCGGCCACCGGGCGGCATGACCGCGGGGCGGTTCGAAAACCGCGACACACTCTTCAAGAAAATGGTGGCCGCCAGCCCCCTCGGGGACCATGGCAGCGGATTTCAGAAAGAGTCGCTCGTTCGTTCGCTCGACAATGCCCACCGCCTCCTGAGTTCCCCTGCAGCAAAAGCGTTCGACCTGGAGCAGGAGCCTATCGAGAGCATTCGGCGCTACGTTCCCAGCTACCAACCGGGCGATCGTTTTAACGCCAGACAGGACCGTGAAGGTGCCGATTACGAGGAAAAAATGCTCGGCCGGTTCGGTTTAGGCTGCTTATTGGCACGGCGGCTGGCCGAGGTCGGCGCACGGTACGTGGAGGTCACGACCGAATACATTCCCTTCCTGAACTGGGACACTCATGAACACGGGCATAGCCGAGCGGCAGCCATGAAGAAGCAGATCGATTCCCCGGTGGCCCAATTGGTGCTCGATTTGGAGGAGCGTGGACTGCTCAATCGCACGCTCATCGTCCTGGCCAGCGAGTTCAGCCGCGACGCGCTGGTCGAGGGGAAACCCGACAAAATCGTGAAGGACCAGGTCGAGGTGCCTGACAAAATCGAGGACATGAAATTTTACGGCATGCACCGTCATTTCACCGATGCCGGCTGCGTGTTGCTCTTTGGGGGCGGCGTCAAACGTGGTTACCTGCACGGCGTCACCGCCAACGAGCGCCCCTGCAAAACGCTCGAAAAGCGGGTGGTCATCGAGGATCTACACGCGTCGATTTACCGCGCACTGGGAATCTCGCCGAAGCTGGCGTACGAAATCGAGCGGCGTCCCTTCTACGTCACCCGCGATGGTCTGGGAAAACCGGTGTCCGAGTTATTCGCGTGAGTCACGGACGTCCTTCGAGGGAAAAGACCAATTGACCTTTATAGCGTGCGATGATTAACTGCGTGGCACTTAACCCCGGCTAAAAGGACCAAATGAGATCGAACTCCAGGGCGCGGAGTATGGGCATGATTTGTGGCGGGCTATTTGTTTGCACCAACCTGGGATGGGCTCAGAACTGGTGGATTGAAGCCGGTCCGGTTTTCCGTGCGGGCATGACGACCAAAGTGGAAGGCTCGTCGTACACGCAGGAGCTAGGGTTGCACGATCCGCTGGCGGCGGGCCAGCCGGGGGCGCCCAGCGGTATCGGGACCCCGGGGGCGTATGGCGATCGGACTTACGACAACGGGTATGTAAAGCTCGATCCGGGGACCGGCAATCCGACCACGATCGATCCCAACACGACATGGAACTGGGGTTTCAACAATGCTGGGCAGTACAATTCGGCAGCGCAGACGCTGTCCTTTCAGAAGCAGGGTGCGCCCGGCTACAACACGCTGCTCAACGGGTCACCCGGTGGAAACGACGGGGCCTGGGGTGCAGGCTTTCAAATGGTTGGCGGCCTGCCCCTGAGCCAGTCGGGCAACTGGAGTTTTGATCTTACCTTGGGTTTCCAGGGCCTCTGGAACGGCCACGAGAGTTTCAGTACCTCCTCTTACCGGGAAGACGTTCGCCAGATCACGGTGACCGACAGCTATGATGTGTCGGGGATCGGGGCGGCCAATTTTCCGGCGGGCGGGTTTCACGGCACGTATCTGGGACCGTTCGACACTCCGCCGGTGGTGCCCAGTCCGGTGATTCCCAATCTGCCGGCTTCGCGGACGTCGGCGAGTTCGGCGGCTTTGTCGACCAGCTACAACACCATTGGGTTTGATATCGATCAGAACCTTTATCAGTTGAGTGTGGGGCCGCAAATTGGCTGGAGCGCCAGCCCGAGTGTGAAGCTGCACGTGCGGCCGACGGTATCTGTCAACTTCATCGATGCGAGCGTCAAGCGGACGGAGGAGTTTATCCAGATGCCGGCGGGTGGGGGAAGCACGGTGCTGGGGCAATGGTCGGACCAGGCCAGCCGGCAGCAGGTCTACCTGGGTCTGGGAGCCGTCGGGGGAGTGGACCTGGATTTTGGGAAGGGGTACTACGGCGGTGTGTTTGGCGGATATGACTGGGTGGCCGACAGCGTCAAGGTCACGGTTGGGCCCAATAACGTGCTCTTGAACGCCAGCGGTTGGGTGGTTGGGTTGAGTGTGGGCAAACGGTTTTGAGGAGCCGTGAAGCGGAGCGCAAGACTGGTTAAACTCGATTTATGAAACAGAATCTGTGGCTGGTGATTTTGTGCTGGATGGCGCTGACTACCACTCCGACCGAGGCGATCACGTCGGGTCCGTTCGGACCGAGCGGAGCTGGCGGCACCAAGAACGGGCAGGCGCTGCTCATCGGGCCCGGAGATGTGTATGAGCTGGATGCTTTCCTGCGGGTGGGTGGACTGGACTTGAATGGGGCGCAAATCGGAACCAGCGCCCAGCTTTCCCAGGACAGCTTGCCGGCGGGCTTGAGCTACCATTTTTCTTCGGCGTTCGGCACCAACGCTTCGGACCTGATATTAACTTACACCTTTTCCAACACCACGAGCACTGTTACGTATTCGAATCTGGCTTTTTTCGCTTTTCTGGATGCGGAGATCGACGAGGCGACGAACACTTTTTACAATGAATATGGGACCGTCTCGGGGTTCGCCGGGTTTGGAGTGTCCGATCCGAGCGCCTGGCAGATCGATGAGCCTGGTTTCCAGAACGGGTTGTTGTTGCGCAATCTTTTTGCGGGAGCTCTCAACAACTCCAATTCGGTGCCTCAAACGGCGCTCAACGATGTGGCGATGTCGTTGGGTTTTACGCGCAACCTGCTCTGGCCGGGAGACAGCCTGCAGGTCCAGGTGATGGTTTCAGAGGCTGGTCACGCGCTGGGCTCTTTCGTGCTGGTGCAGCACGACCAGGTGGATACGACGGCCCAGATTACTTTCTCTGGCCAGGCCAGCCATGGGGCGCTGTCCGGCACGGTCTTCGGAGATTCCAATACCAATTCGCTGCCCGATCCCGGTGAAGGCATCGGCAATGTCCTGATGGTGCTGCAGGGCACCAACGGCAATAGCCTGGCCCAGGTCTTTACCGACAGCAACGGACACTACGACTTCGGGACACCGCCCGGTCCGGGTCCCTTCACGGTCAACGTAACCGCAGCGACGTTGCCCGGGACTCTGTCGAACAATGTCGCCCATCCCATTCCCGGAAGTGATTACAGCGCGACCCGGACCTTGGTTGGGACCAACGCGGTCTTGAATTGGGGTTACGCGGCTCCGTCCCAACAGTTCGTCAACCTGGCTGGCCAGGTGCAAGTTGGGTTTATCCAGTGGCAGCTGAATCGGGCGACGGGCAGTCTGTTAGGAACACTGACCCTGACCAACCCGGCAACCAGTTTGATAGTGTTTGGGCCGCCCTACCAGGTGGGCTTGAAAAGCTCCACCAATTTTTATCTGCCGCATCCGGCCGGAGTGCTCAACGACGGACTTCCTTACGTGGACGTCAGCACGGCCGTCAAGGCGCAGGTGGCCAATGGCTTGCTCAGAGTGGGCCAGAATGTCCAGATGACCAACTCGGTTGAGGTGTACAGCCTGACTCGCAGCGTGCCGCCGCTGAGCCTCTTTGAAGTATGGGCCACACAACAATAGCGCGGGAAGTTACCGGCAAGCTTTAGTGGAGATTTGGAACATGAAACGAAACTTAAACTCAAGGGTGGTGGCGGGGATGGTGGCTTTGGCCCTGGGCGTTTCGCTGTGGAGCCTATGGGCCGGCCAGACGACGCTGAAAATAGCCGAGCCCAGCGTGGTGTCGGCGCCCAGCACCAACCTGATGTTCCGGCTGCAACTGCAGAGCAGTTCCAACAGCGTGATTTACGTGCTGCAATCCAGCTCCAACCTGCTGAGTTGGCAGACGGTTCTGTCCGGCAAATCTCAGCCGGGTGCGGCCGTTCGGGTCACAGAGCTGGCACCGACGAATCGGTCGATGTTTTTCCGGGTCCGGGAGTACGGCCGGCTGGTGGACACCAACCCGCCGACCTGGACGAATGGACCGGCCACGCAATTTGCCTTCAGCCCGCCGTCTTCGGCTGCGGTGAGTTGGGCGCCGGCCTTGGACGATATCGGCGTGGCCCAGTATCGCTTGTTTGTAAACGGAGTTCTGCTGACCAACGTTTTGGCTTCGACCTTGTCGTATCAGTTCACGATTAACCCTCACCAGCCCACCGCGATCCAAATCCAGGCGGTGGATGCTTCGGGAAATGCTTCGGATATCTTCTCGCTGGTCTATCTGCCGGGCGACGACGTCCTGGCGGTCTCCAATGATCAGGGAAAGATCTACACCTTTTACCAACTTACTAATGGAACGTTCAGCACCGCGCAGCAGATTGGAAGTTTTAATGGGGGTGAGCGCGGAGTTGCCCTGGCTGACTTTGATCGCAACGGCATCCTGGATGTGATCGGCGGCGGCGTCACCGGCAACACGCTGACGCCCTACTTCCTCAAAGGAAAAGGTGATGGCACTTTCGCCCCTCCCGTCGCGCTGCCTTTCGCCCTGGGCGGCAACGGCTACATGATGGGGGCCACGGTGGGCGACTTTGACGGGGACGGCAACCTGGACTTTGTCTGCAACGGGAATGAACGGTACGTGTTTTTCTATTGGGGCAATGGCGACGGCACGTTTACTTTGGAAATCAAGGATTGGGGCTGCTGCGGGCGGGGCATGGCGGCGGGGGATTTCAACGAGGATGGCCGAGAAGACCTAGCTCGGGGGACCTATCCGGATGGAAAGGTCCGGCTCTTCCTGTCCAACGGGGACCGTACGTTCACCGAAACTAATCAAGTGGGGCAGTATGGCAGCGACCCGTACGGCGTGGTAGCCGGTGATTTCAATGAGGACGGGCACCTGGATATCATTGAGAATTCGAGCAGCGGGGGCGATGTGGTCTTTTACAAGGGAGCGGGCGACGGAACCTTTACGTCCCTGGGCACCAATGGTCCATGGGCCGATCTCAAATTGAACGATTATGCCGGCATGGGCGCGTTCGACTACACCGGCGACGGCCATTTGGACATGGTCCTGTCCACCTACAGCGGTCAGTCGGTGTATTTGTTCCCCGGCAATGGGGACGGCACCTTCAGCACCAACAGCCAGACCTTGAGCAAGAGCATCGGCAATTCGATGGGCATTTCGGCTCCGCCCAGAGCGCCGCGGGTGGATGTGAACATCACGCCCGTTGACCCGATCACCAATCTCAACGGCACCATTACCTACCAGGCGACCGGCACTGGTGTTGGCGCCAAGGATTTCTTTCGGTGGAGCTTTGGCGACCAGGGGACCAATCCCGTGGCGTGGACGTTTGGGACCAATGCGCCGAACCTGGGCCCGATTGTTAGTCATCAATATACCAATGAAGGGCGGTTCCTGACGCGGTTGTGGCACACCGACGCCCGGGGCGTTCAGAGTGTGCGCGGCACCTGGGCGACCATCAAAGCCAACCCGCCGGTGGCCAACCCCGGTGGGCCTTATCACTTTGGCTCGGAAGCGGCCACCCAGGCTGTCTGGTATGCCACTCTCGATGGATCTGCCTCGACCGACGATTTCGGGATTATCAGCTACACCTGGGATTTTGGCGATGGCACCATCTTCACGACCAACGTGCCGACGGTTTTTCATGGCTGGACTAATTTCGGGGTGTGGAACGTTTCGCTGACGGTCATGGACGCCGCCCGCCAGACCAATACCAAGAGCACGACGGTTACCTTTACCAATGGCGTTCCGCCCACTGCGGTGATTAACGGTTTGGCGGTTGTGGACGAAACCCACGCACTCAGAGGGATCTGGACGACCACGTTTTACGCCACCAACTCAACCGATCCCTACGGGATTTGGAAGTATGCGTGGACTTTCGAGAACTTCCAAAGTGGTACCGGCCCGATCGTCCAAACGACCTTCAACGTCGTCGGCACCTACACCGTCACCCTCACGGTGACTGGCAATGATAACCAGACCAACACGACCAACTTCATCGTCGTAATCAAGGCCAATGCGTTGCCAGTGCCGATCATCAACGGGCCGCACGTCTTGCCGGTTACGGTGTCGACTAACGGCCAGTGGTTTGGAGCGTGGGACGGGTTGTCCTCGACCGATGACACCGGGATCTATGTTTACAACTGGAATTTTGGTGATGGAACGGGCGCGGGGTCCGGGTCGCAGATTACGCACCTTTATTCGGCCCCAGGCGTCTATCCGTTGCAACTAACGGTGACTGACAACGGCAATCAAGCGGTTACCGCGACCCAGACGGTGGTGGTGGTCGCGGGCAACCCACCGGTTGCGCGGATCACCGCCAGCACCCTGAGCCCGGAGGGCGCCCAACCGGTAACCCTGAGCGGCGCCACTTCGACCAGCGACAACGGGATGTATCTTTACACCTGGTTTCTGCCGCCGCGTCAGTTCAACTTCGCCGGCCAGTATCTGGACGCCAACCAGTGGTTATCGGCCTACACGACGCAAAACGGGAAGCTTATAGTTAACGGGCAGAACAACTGGGGTGTTTCGTACTTCTTCTCGTCCGGCACGACCATCCAACGTGGCGGTTCAATCCAGGGCCGGATCGATACGCCTTCCTCTTCTACGTCGGCTCAAGCGATGGTCGGCCTCAAAAACCTCAACACCGCTTCCGGGGTGTACAACCAATACCCCTATGCGCTCTACTTTCTGAACGGCACCCTGTACGCGTACTTAAGCGGTAGTAACTACGGCGTGGTGACAAATTACCAGAACGGCACTTCGTATGATTTCCGGATCGTG
>JANXQE010000706.1 GCA_025356925.1 Limisphaerales bacterium
ATCTCCCGAAACTCGTCTTCCGTCACGAGGCGGCTCTGCGCGGTTATGGCATAGGTGAACTCCTGGCCCTTGGGCGTGGGAGGTCCCCCAACGAGCCCGGCGGGATTGACGGTGTTCTGCGCGTTGATGGCCGCAACAACGTCGTTGACGGTAATGTCGAGCTTCGCGAGTTGGTCCGGTTTGACCCAAAAACGCATCGCGTATTGTCCCGCTCCAAATACGCCCACGTTGGAAATTCCTTTCAACTGGGTGATTTGGTCTACGAGATTGATGTAAGCATAATTGGCGAGAAAGGTGGCGTCGTGGCTCCCCTCCGGAGATACCAGAGCGACAAGCAGCATGGGAGTGGTGGGCGATTTCAGAAGGGAGACGCCGATGCTGCGGACATCCTGTGGCAATTGCGGTTCGGCTTGGTTTTCGCGCAACTGCGCCAGCACCTGATCAACGTTGGCGTCAGTTTTGACGTCAAAATTTACCCCCATCCGCATCACCCCGTTGTTGGCGCTGATGGAATACATGTAGTTCATGTTATCGACGCCAGCCATCTGTTCCTCGATCGGGGTGGCGATGGATTGCGCCACCGTTTGCGCGTCCCCACCGACGAACGTAGTTTGGATGCGGATTTCCGGCGGAACGATTTCCGGGAATTGCGCAACGGGCAAATTGAGCATCGAAACCGCACCAATAATAACTATCAAAATAGCGATCACCATCGCTACAATCGGCCGATTGATGAAAAAGCGGTACATGCGGGATTAAAGCAACTGGCCGTTTGATCTTGGGTTCATGGCGCAGGAGGACTATTGGTTTGACCGGTGAATGGCCGAGGATTTACTCCGCCGCCTTCCTTGGCCTTTTGAAGTCCCTCCACCACTACCCGGTCGCCGGGCTTGAGCCCGCTCTCGATCACCCAGTGCGAGCCGGTTTGGACGCCGACTTTCACGGGTTGGATGTGCGCCTTGTTTTGATTATCGACGAGGATCACCTGGTAGGCTCCCTGCAACTGAGTCACCGCGCGCTGCGGCACCACCAGCGCATTGGTTTTAGTTTGCGTCTGCGCGCGCACCCGTCCGTATTGGCCGGGACGCAGGAGGTAATCCGCGTTTGAAAAGACCCCAGCGATCTGCAGCGTGCCAGTGGTCGGATTGACCTGACGATCGGCAAGAAAGAATTTGCCCTTCTCGGTATACACCGAGCCTTCGGAAAGAATCAGTTCCAAAGGCAGTTCAGCTCCGGATTTTTCCGGGGCCGCCGCGAACCGCCGCCAAAAAGTCAGATAGGACTGCTCGCTGGCTTGAAAATATACTTTGATCGGATCGATAGTGGAAACTGTTGTCAACACGCTTCCCGATTGGCCGACCAGATCGCCGGTCTGACCGAGCGCGACACCGGCCAGGCCGTCGATCGGCGACGTGATTCTGGTGAACCCAAGATTCAATCGCGCCGTGCGCAGGGCGGCTTCGTCCGCCTTAATCTGCCCGTCGGCTACCAGGTTTGCCTGGATGGCGTCATCCAACTGCTGCTGGCTGATGGCCTGCTCCTTCGCCAGCGGCGTGTAACGCTTGACGTCCAATTGGGTCTTGCCGAGTTGCGCCTTATCCTGCGTCAGCTTTGCTTCCACCTGATCAAGAGCGGCTTGAAACGGGCCCGGATCAATCTGAAATAGCAGGTCGCCCTTTTTAACCTGGGTCCCCTCGAGATAGTTTTGGGTCAGCAAATAGCCCGTCACCTGCGCACGGATTTGCGCGTTGATGAAGCCGTCAAGTGTGCCAATCCATTCCTGGAAGACAGGAACATTCGTCGGCGTTACCGTGATCACCAGGACTTCCGGCGGTGCGGGAGGGTTGACCTTTTTCTTTGCGCAGCCGCAGAAAAGAGAGATTCCGACGGATGCCAGCAGTAGGGTCCATCCGCTGAAACAGAAAACCGGGCTTCCGCGTTTGGTTTTCGCAATAGGGCAGGGGAACTCGTCCGGGGGCAGCAGCTTCTTCGGTGTGGAGCGGTTCGACAATCCGCCGGGATTCGATTCGTTCGGCGCTGTGTTCATGTGACGGAAACCATTAAGGTGCTGATCCCGACCGCTCGAAATCCGGCCGAGAAGAAGCCGACCATCTCTGCCAGTACCTTGCTGGCATCGACCGGGTTGCAGGCCCCATGCGTCTCCACTTCAATTGTGCGGGGATTGCAAAGGATGAATGCCAGCGCGCCCCAGACGAATTCCATACGCCACTGCAGGTCGGCTGCTGGGGCTTTGGGCAGACTCGCGCGCAGGGCCTTGAGAAACGCGGCCCGCACCTCGGAACGCTGGCCGTGCAGGATTTCCTGCGTCTGCGCGTCGGGCTCTGTGACAATCCGGCCCATGAGCCTGGTGACGGCCTGCCGTTTGGCGGCCGGAGCGGCCAGCAGCCGTAAGGGCGGCAACAGCATGGCTTCCAAAATTTTTTCGACCGATACCGGGCGGCCTTTGGCTTCGCGTTCAAATTGTCGCAGAACCTCCAGATGCTCCTGCCGCAAGGGACCAAAACGCCGCTTGAGCACGGCCTCCATCAGGCCGTTCTTGGAGCCAAAATAATAATAGACGGTAGCTAAGTTTACTCCGGCCCCGCGCACGATGTCCCGCATGGAAGCCCCGTTGTATCCGTCGTCGGCGAACGCCGTCTCGGCGGCATCCAGGATTTTGGCTTGGCGACTTTCCTTGGCTCGTTTAGGCATTTAATTGAACGTTCGTTCTAATTGAACTTGATCGAGGGACGGCGTTCTGTCAAGCGGCTTGACTGCGGGTGCGGATCGGGAGATGTGACGATCTTCGGCGAAGTTCTTTACTTCTTCTATATCACCAATCGGAGAGACAGGGCCGAGAGCGCACGCTGGCAACCGCCGTCGTAAATCCCCCATGGCCAGAAACGGAGCGCCCCGTAAACCGATTGCAACGGACTCCGGATTTTGATTCAATCTCATGGTAAATCCTAATAACGATTATGGAGTCAGGCCCGTTGCTGTATTTGACCGGCGAAGCGATTCACGCCGGCGATCGCGTACAATACAAAGGTATGTTCGCGACCCTAGTCTTCGTGAGCGACGGCGAAACGGAGGAATCCACGCCGGGATACGATGATTACGGCGGTTTAAGGCGCGGGATCTTGGTGTGTGACGATGATGGTGGAACGGAGACGAGTGGCAAACCCGACGAAAATGCTTTCCTTGGTGAATCGAGGCTGAACATTGAACGACCCTTGTTCAAGCTCCTGGTTCGAGCCACGTAGCGTCTGTCTCAACCTTGCGGTTCCGCTCTTGAAATGTGCGGTTGCTTCTGCGAGCGTAGCGGTACGCGCGTGGGCCTGTAGCTCAATGGTTAGAGCAGAGCACTCATAATGCTTTGGTTCTCGGTTCAAGTCCGAGCGGGCCCACCAATCAGCCCAAAACATCTGGCCCTATCCCCGCATCACGATCATCTGCTCACTTGAATCCTGGCAGCCGGAAACTTGCGGTATTCCCGATTTCCTCGGGGCAGAGGTTACCTATCCCGCCGCAGCGGGTGAGTCCTTGGCTTAGTCGATTTCATCAGAGCGAGGCCGGAGCAGATGAACTGGAATCTCAGCCTGCGCCGACATCAGCGCGGCAATCGTGGAAATCGCGTTGCCTTCCAACCGATTGTTCACGAAGACGAAGGTTTTAAGTTTCGGCCCGGCGGTCTTACCCTCCGCGATCAGCGCCCTGGCAGCCGCCCGCGCATCCGGATTCTCTTCTTTGATCCTGTCGTAAGGCTCGAAGGTCCTCACCGCCTCCTCGTATCCGCGACCCGGCTTGAGCAGGAACCGCGCGGCCACTAAGTCCGGATTCGTCCGACTTCCCGCCAACGCCATTTGTTCCCCAACGGCTGGCATCGCTTCCCACGAGTTGAACACATGGGTCACCTGGTGCCTGGAAAGGCAATCGAAATATCCCGGGCGAAGCCAATTTCGATTCCGCATTTCGACACCGAAGGGCCACCCTTTCGGCAGTTGGCCCAGGAATTTGTCCAGGTCGACAACAAAATCTCGCCCGTGCTCGTAGTCGGTCGGCCAGAATCTGGAAAACTCGAACATCACCAGCCCAACCTTCTGGCGAAAATGTTCGCAAGGTCGCAGGAACGCTTTCACGAACAACTCGGCGTTGAGGAAATTCTCGTTGGTCTTGCCAGCCAACTGACCAAACCGGCCGAGCTTGGGGAACTTTCTCACGGTGATGGCATCGGTCACTTTGAGCCCAAAGCGGAAATCATCCGGTGTCTGGTTGACCAAGGCCTCCAGATACTGCTCGGTTGGAAAACTGTAATACGCGGCGTCGACGCAAACGGTTTTGAAGACCTCCGCGTATTCCGCCAGGCAACCGCGATTGAATCGAGCCTGAGCGAATCTTCCGCGCCACTCGTAACGTGCGCGGTCGTAAATCGTCCCGCACCACCCAGGATATTTCCACGAGGAGGTCCCGACAAAGACTCCCTGAACGGCAAGGTTCGCTGCCTGAATCGCCAGGTGTTCGCGTGTGCAGGTCACGGCCGAAATATTAAGCCGGAAAGGGCTTGGAGCAACTGCTGGGTGCACCTGCGCCTGCCAGGCGGAGCGCGATCTGCTCCGACGTATACTTGTAATTTTCGCCAGACCATTTACGACTTGATAAGCCACAGCTCCGCCGCCGCTTCATGCCGGTAATGGTTTGCCTTTCGTCTCCGGTGCGAAAGGCAGAATCAGCAGTCCCACTAGGTAAACCAACGCGATGGCGCTGACGGCCCGGCCAAAACTGCCCAGCGCCGCAACGAGGAACCCGGTGAGGAACGGCCCCGTCGAAGCGAGTACCCGGCCAGCATTGAAGCAAAAGCCGGCGCCCGTCGCACGGATTCGCGTCGGGTACAACTCCGGCAGATAAATCGGGAAGCCGCTGAAGATGCCGTTGTTGAAGAAGCCAAGCAGAGGCAGCAACAACAGCACCTGCGCATACGAGCGCGGCGTTAGAAACGTGACGGGCAACAGCGCCAGGCTGCCCACACACATTAGCGCAAAGGCGCTGCGTCGCCCAAAGCGCTCCGCCAACGGGCCAAAGCTCAAATAACCGGCCAATGCGCCGACGTTGAGCATCATCGTCGCGTAACTGACGTGGCTGGTCAGGGCGCCGGAGTCCAATCGTTGCAGTTCGGGTAGCGACCGGACCAGGGTCGGCGTCCAGTTGGTCGCGCCCCATAATCCGAACACGGCGACGAACGCCAACCCGGAACCAGCCAGCGTGGAGCGGAGCAATTTGGGCTGGAAAAGCTCCGGCAACTTGCTCGGGCGAAGGCCGCCCGACCGTTGCTCCAGTTCGTGGGTCTTAACCCATCGCTCCGGTTCTTTGACCCACAACCGCACGAACAATGCGACCACGGCAGGCGCGACACCCACCACGAACAGGGAGCGCCAGCCGCGCTCGCGCAGCAGCAGACTGACCACGGCGGCTATCAGAAAACCTACGGCCCAGGCGGACTGAAGAACGCCCGCCGCCTTGGCACGCTTGGCGTCAGGCCAAACCTCCGCGACGAGTGCCGCCCCCGCCGCCCATTCGCCGCCAATGCCCAGCGCCGTGAGGAACCGGTACCCGGCCAGTTGCCACCAGGTAGCCGAGAGTGCCGCCAAGCCGGTGAACACCGCGTAGATCAGGATGGTAACAACGAGGGTCCTGGTGCGGCCGAACCGGTCGGCCAGAATCCCGAATACCACGCCGCCGATGGCCCAGCCGATGAGGAAAATCGAGAGGATGATGCCGCCGTACCAACCGATGGCTTCCTGCGAGACAGCGCCGCCGGATTGGACTCGTAACAAATCGTGCAGCGCGGGGCTGAGGACGAGCGCGTAAATCGTGGCGTCCATCGAGTCGAACACCCAGCCGAGCCAAGCAACAAACAGAACGAGCCATTGGTAGCGCGTGACGCCGTGGCGCCATGAGGATTCTCGCACGAGCACGTAGCCTACTTGAATGCGGCTGCGGTGGAAAGCAGCGGTTGGGC
>JANXQE010000722.1 GCA_025356925.1 Limisphaerales bacterium
AGCTGGAGGCCCTGCTTGGGCTTTATGAGCAGTCGATCCAGGGATTTGCTAAAAAAACCCAGGGTACCCGGAAATCCATTTTGAAGATGTTCCGGAACAGCTGGAAGCATGGCCTGGATATGGACGTGAAGGCTGTGACAAAGGGGCAACTCGTTATCTGGCTATCCGCCCCCTGATCCCGGACACAAAGGCGTTCCGCCCTTGTGAAACCCTGACCAAAGGACAGCGTCCCTTGGAACCCGCAAACCAGAGCCGTGCCGTCCCTGGCACCCTTGCCCAACCGTCCGCCGGTTGGAGTCGCGCCAGCTTTCAGGCCACGCTGGACTGCCCCCTTAAAGGCAGCTTTTAGGGTGTGTATGAACGAGGCGCGAAACGCGCGTTGAAAAGTCAGACTGTGCTTCTGTCGCTCTCAGCCGCCGCGACCGGCGGCAACTGGCAAAGAACACCCCGCTAATAAGGAATCGCCTTATTTTCGTTTTTAGCCATTTACGCTAATAGCGGACTCTGCTATTTTCGTTCTCACGATGGCAAAAACGACTCACATTCCCGGCAAGAAAGTGCCACAAGGCAAGTATTCCGCCTTTGTGCCCGACCCGTTGCCGCCTACCGTTGATTGGACGCCACGGCTTATCCGCCTGCTGTCCGAAGCGGACAGGTTGATTGGCAAGCTGGCAGGCGAAGGCGGGCGGCTGCCTAACCCCCATGTGCTAATGCGGCCATTTACCCGGCGCGAAGCCGTGCTATCCAGCAAAATTGAAGGCACACAGGCGACTCTTGGTGAATTGCTGGCCGCCGAAGCCGGTATTGCCGTGGAACGCAGCCCCGACGATCTGCGCGAAGTCGGCAACTATGTAGTCGCCTTGGAACACGGTATTTCCCGGCTGGGCAAATTGCCGATTTGTGTCCGCCTTATCAGAGAGTTGCACGAAAAACTCATGACCGATGTAAGGGGACATCACGCTACGCGTGGCCAGTTCCGAAAGATTCAAAACTGGATTGGCAAACCGGGTTCCGCACCCGAAACGGCTTCGTTTGTTCCACCGCCGCCCGATGACGTGGAACCATGTCTTGCCTCATGGGAAAAGTTTTTGCATGAGTCCGATTTGCCGCCACTGGTAACAATCGCCCTCGCACATTACCAATTTGAGGCCATCCACCCGTTTCTTGATGGAAATGGACGAGTTGGCCGTCTGCTCATCACGCTGTTTCTGATTGAGCGGCGGATTTTGCCGACGCCGTTGCTTTACCTGTCTGCATTTTTCGAGGCGTCCCGCCGTGATTACTACGACGGCTTACGCGGAGTCAGCGAACGCGGCGCATGGCAGGACTGGATTGAGTATTTTTTGTTGGGCGTGGCGCGAATGTCCGAAGATGCCGTAAATCGTGCAGGCAGGATTAACGCGAAGTTGGCGGAGTGGCAAAAAAGCGTGGCAGGCGAATCCACTAAAACACCGTTGCGGGTTGTCGAATTGCTGGCGGCGAATCCATTTATCACGGCCAAAGGTTGCGTGGAGAAACTTGGCATTGCTTTCACCACAGCACAACGCGCCATTGAACGATTGGAACGTCTCGGCATTGTGCAGCAAGCGGGAACAGCAAAACGCGACCGGGTTTATTGCGCGAAGGCGTTACTCGACATCTTGGAAGAACCGGCACAATTGGTGCCGGGTAGCAATTTGACCTGATTTTATGAGCCTAGACCTCGCAACTATTCTTCCCAATATCACGCACTCGCTTGAGGGCACAGGGTTTCTCTTTGGCGCCGGCACGTCCACTGAAGCGGGTTACCCGATGATGAATGGTTTGACACGAAAGGTTGTTGGCGCGCGTGTACTTCACGACGGGAAGGTTATTCTTGTCCCGCTCCTCAATCACAAGGTTGCCATCATAGACGTACCGGGTCACAGCATTGGTTAGCCATGCGGAACCATTCCAGGTACATTCAATCCGCTGCCGACGGCGCAATTTGCCGTCGTAGGCAAACTCTGTCTTCCAGGAATTGGTTACGGTAACGCGAATGAGCTGGTTTTCATCGTCATAATCAAAGCCGCGGGTCCCGTCGCTGGTCAGGTTGCCGTTCAGATCGTAGCTGCACGTGACAGTCGCGGGCAGATTTACGGTCACGGAGTTGGTATCCGTGCGGCCTAACGCATCCTGGGCCCCTGCCGTAAATGTGTTGTTTCCATTCACCACGGTGAACCCGCCCAGCGCAAAGGTTGCATCACCGTACCGGTTCGCCACCGACCCATTCACCGTCACTGAAGTGGCATTCGTTGTCGTCGTGCCAGCCACCGTCAAGGTTCCGCTATGCGTAATCGTGCTGAGCTCGTTGAGCGTGTTCACGTTGAACGTGTCCACCAGCGCGTTGGCAGTCCGCTGATTTAGATTGTCGGCCGAGTCATAACCATAGCTCAACTGCTCCTGCAAACGCGGTGTCCCGCCAGATTCGCTTCCCAGCGCCGTCTTCAACTGCCCAATTTTGTCATAAGTGTAAAGCCGGTAATCTCCAGCCACATTGGTAAGTGTGGTTCGTTGGTTACCCTGGTTGTAGCCATAATTGTGCGAGTTTAGCACCGTGTTGGCGCTGTTCTTAAGGGTCGCGGAAAGCAACCGGGCCACGCTGTCGAAGGTGTTCGCAATGTAAGCGCCGCAAGGCTGGGTGAGTTGGCTGACTTGGCGGTGCCGGATCGAATCATACGCGTAACTGAAGCTCCCCGCCGGCGAGCTTACGCTGGTCAAACGCCGGGCTCCGTCATAACCATAGCTCTGGTTCCAAGCCGAGGCATCAGGCTGCAGTAGCTTCAACCCGGTCCGGAGCCGATTGTTGTAAGTAAAGCTCACCGTATCGTCCGTCCGCAGCCCGCCCTTCGCTAAGCAGTTGGCCGGCAGCATCGTAAGTATAGCGCGTTGTGCTCACGACGTCTACATTTGCGTTCTTGCGCGCTCAAGAGCTTACCCACACTGTCCCCTTGTGGAGATTCTAACGGCCTGACCCCTTCACCCCTTCACGATTGCAGCGCTTCGTTGGGGGGCAAAAGAGCAAAAGTGTCAATAGTTATGACCGACCCGTTTCCGGCTCTGAATTGCCCGAGTTCCCAGGAGAGTAATCGTAACAGTTTAGCTCCTACTGACATTTTTTTGCATTAATTTTAGCATTTACCCCTTGACGGACTGATTTTCATGCCCTAAAGTATGCGTATAGATACGCATACTTATGAGCAAGCAAGATGAAGTTCTCCGGTTCCGCCAGGAACAACTCAAACGCCAAATCAACGACGCCCTCGACCTGCTCCAGGGTTCTCTCCACAAAAACCCTTCCCAGCGTGGTTACCACCTCACCACCAAGGTAGAGCAAAAGACCGTTACCAAATACGTCCGTCAAGAGCTGGTCCCTCAGGTCCGGGCCATGACGCGTAATCATCTTAAAGTCCGCAAACTGCTCCAGCGGCTCTCGCAAGCTAACTGGCGGCTGCTCCAACTGCCGCCGCCAGATTAATCATGCCCGAATTCAAGGACCTGCCCGACGACTTTCGTTGCCCGTACCGGGATGGGTGCCCGTATCTGGAAGGCTTATCCACGAGCTGGGTCTTTGAGCGCTATCGGAAAGTGACCGGCACGGAGTCCTCTTACGAATATCAACTGGAGGAACTTTACAAGCAATTGGATGAGCAGCGGCGGCAACGCAAGCAACTAGAACTGCAAAATCAGCAACTCCAGGCCCAACTCCACGCCTTGCACCGTCGCCAGTTCAAAGGGCGCCGCCGCGCCGCCTCTGAGCCAGTTACCTGCCCTTCGGCCAAACCAAAAAAGCGCGGTGCGCCGGTCGGTCACCCACCCTGGCAGCGGGTCAAACCCAAACGGATTGACCAAGTCGTCGCGGTGGCCGCGCCGCGCAGTTGTCCGCACTGCCACAACCCCCAACTGCAGCCGGTCGAGCCACTTCATGAGCATGTGCAGGAAGACATCCTGTTGGAACCTCGCACGGTGGTTAGCTCTTTCCAACATCAACAGGCTTACTGTGCCCGTTGTGACAAGAATGTCTGGCTGGCCGGTCCGGGAGAAATGCCCAACGCCTATATTGGCCCGGCCGCCAAAGCCACCGCCGCTTATCTGCGCTACCAGTTGAATGTCCCGGACCGTAAAATCAGCCAATTCTTCAGCGATTTCTTCGGACTGAGGTTCGTGCCCGCCAGCGCCTATGGCTTCGAGCGGCAGGTGGTGCGGCGCGGCCTGCCGCTCTA
>JANXQE010000725.1 GCA_025356925.1 Limisphaerales bacterium
GTGTACGATGACACCGAGCCGCTGGAGAAGCTCAAGATTTACGACGCGCGGGTGGAAGTGCCGCCGCATTACGATACGTTTGCGGAGTTCACGTATTCCTACCATTACGGAGATTCGTACGTGCCGTATATCAAGCAAGACGAACCGTTAAAGCTGGAGTGCCAGCATTTCCTACAGTGCATTGCCGAGGGTACGGTGCCGATCACCAACGGGCGGCTGGGGCTGGAAGTGGTGAAGATCCTGGAAGCATCCAGCGCGTCACTGCGTCAGCAAGGAGCTTCGGTGAATCTCGGAGCGACTGCGCCCTGGAACAGCGGGCATCAAAATGGCCATGGGAATGGCCACGCGAATGGCAAGTTCAATGAAGCCCTTCCCGGGACAGTTGCGTTGCCCGCCACAAACCGAGAATTGCTAGCCGCCTGAGGCTGTTCCGAGCGAACGACCGCATTGTCTCTGGCCATCCCAGGGACCTGTTCAGAGACCGCTTTGAGCAGGCGGTGGCGGCGGGCGGGCGGCCTTGTGGTCACCGACACCCATTCCTTGGCAGCTGGAACATTTTAATTGTCGCTAGCCGTCGTTGGGTGACTGAGCAGGCAACGACCCGGCGAATAGTTCGAGGCAATTCCGCCGGGAGCTTGACCAGCAGCACCGCGCACGGGGCTTTGCCCGAAGGGCCACAGACTCTTGGAGATCGACCTCAAGAGGACTACCAAAAGTTTTTTCAGGTTATTCAAGACGACGAACGGGCTCGGCCGTTTGCGTCCAAGGGCTTTTAGTTGAGGAGTGACCGTGGTGTGCTCAAAGTAAGAACCCCAAACTGGTCAACCACCCGACGGTTGCGAAGCGGCATGAGCCGCTCCGCGCGGAGAGTCATTGTTGATGGACCCGATAAAAGATCTGCGGGGTGCTTGGGTCGAGAATGATTTTCTGCGTAAAGTTGGTTTGGCCGTACGTTAAAAGGGGATACCAGATTGGAGCCGCTCCGAGATTGGTGGAGTATTGAACTTGATACGTGTTTCCCACCAGGCCTTGGATGGTCAGGCTCCGAATAGAACCTGAAGTCAATGAAGCATGGACGATGGCGTTCGTTGGCACGGCGTACGCAACTTCGCCGGAGTATTCACTTTCCAATCCTGCCGCGTTGTAGGAGGTTGCGGCGAAATAATAAGTGCATCCAGAGAGGAGGTTTGAGATGGTCACCGAGGATAAACCCCCAGTCGAAATCACGTTGGGGTAACTCCGACTGGCCGTTCCGTAATAGAGATTGTACCCCGCGACGCTCGGGTCGGTGCTGGGTGTCCAGGTCAAGGTGATCGGTGCGCTTGGGGAGCCTACCACTCCTGCCTCGGCAGTCAGAAGGCCAAGTAGAAATGTCACATAAGCCACGTATCTTACGCTTCCTATCCAACGGTCGGTCAGCATTGTATTTGCATAGTCCCTACGCATAAGCTTTGCCAACACAGGAGCCGCCTTCGCTGGAGAAGAAGATCTGGATTCCTCGGAGCGCTGGCCCAACCGCTGGGATGCCTTCTTTTGGTCACAAAACCACTGAATTCGTCTTTTCGACGCGAGCTCCGCAGTGCTTGAAAGAGGTGGTTTGGCCAACTTGAACCGTGGGCTTTCGCCGAAGGGTCGGAGTTTCCGAGACAGTGTCCATTGGACAGTCGTGAGACGGAGCACGAGCCGAGGGATCAATTGGCTCGCCGATGCCTGAGTAACTCGCCGAGTGCCTTGCGTGCACGACGGATGGGCAGGGTAGGGGCCGATCTAAAGGCCGGTCTGCCTGCGGTTGGCAGCGGAGCGCTGCCCCGAGGAATCACTCGCTCTGCCCTGAGCCTGTCGGTTCCTGCGATGTCTGTTGGGCGGAACCCTTTGCCGCAGGACTAATCTTTAAAAGGATCCCGATGCCCAGGGCGAGCGTCGACGCGACCACCAGAGAACGTCCGAGCGCTCCAGGGACCAAATGGTGAATTAGTTGGATCGGCAGAACCAATTCATAACCCAGCAGCAGGAGAAGAATTCCCACGGGTAAACAAAATCCAAAGCTGCCCAAAAGCGTTGGGAGAAATCGCTCGCGTTCAGCCTCCCTAAGCAATAGCCAGCCAAATCCTCAACCGCACGACACGGTCGCCCCGAGTCTGAAGCTGGAGTTAAGGCGGCGACCCGATTCGAATTGGCACAGGGAGGAGATTCG
>JANXQE010000799.1 GCA_025356925.1 Limisphaerales bacterium
CACGATATCCGCGCCGGCCTCGACGTGGCTGGCGGCGGTCCGCGCCAGCAACTTTAATGTCGGGTCATTGAGGATGCTGACGCCTTTGCGATCCCGCCGAACGATCCCGCAATGGCCGTGCGACATGTACTCGCACAGACACACATCCGTAATCACCAACAGTTCGGGCAGTTCCCGCTTCAGGGCGCGCACCGCCTGTTGCACGATCCCGGTGGTGGCATAGGCGCCTGAGGCTCGCGCGTCCTTCGCGCTCGGAATCCCGAACAGCAATACTGCGGGCACACCCGCTTGGTGTGCCGCCGCGGCATCCTTGAGCGCCTCATCGACGGACAACTGGCAAACGCCGGGCATGGAGCCGATGGGGCGCCGCGTCCGCGCGCCGGATCTGACGAACATCGGCAGAACCAATTGGCTCGCACTCAACTGGGTTTCACTCACCAAGCGACGGATCACCGCCGATTGCCGCAATCGCCTCGGCCGGTACTCGGGAAATGGTGCCACTGGATGCACGCTCATCGGCGCAGTGTACGGCGTACCTCGATGGTGCAAAGCCGAAAATAATGGCGCCAGTTTCGTAACGGGAAATCAGGGGATTGGGGGAGCCACTTTCTCGTTTGAGGTGTCTCGGGACAATGCCTCAAATCAGGTCACCCGACAAGGGTTGCCAAGGAAAAGCGCTAAGGATGATTGGGCATAGCCCGCCGCACTGGGTGACCAGAACGAGTTCAAAAAGCGCAGCTCAAGGACTTTGGCGATACTGGATCGGCACCGGATGCGGGATATCCACAGGCTCCTGCATCTCGATCCGAATGAAATACCTGCGCCGGTCGGCTCGCGTGCGTCGGAGCGGTCCTCGAGACCTGAGCAAAAGCGGGCTAGCGGGCCTAGGCTCGATCGTGCGATTGGTGAAGTGGGCAAAGCCTCGCGCCTCCTGCAACAACTTCAACATATTCATTTTCGTGGCCATGCGCTCGATGGGAATCTCTGATGCAAGTCACGTGCCATGGCAGGGATGCGAAAAAACGCAATTTCTCTAGCTCCCCGCAGATTTCCATCAGGATGCGGATGAAATCGAGACGGGGGGACTTGTTCCCCCCGGAAGTCGGTGTTCGGCGACGCTTCAGAATCCGCGCTCGACGCTTCGTCGGGAGCAGTTCCGGCTTGGCACTGCACGTGGGTTTTGGTTAGCTCACCCCGCCGCATGACACGATTGGGAGCCATTCTCACGCTTTCGCTGGGTTTGTTGGCGCTTCCGGGGGCGCTCTGCGCCCAGCAGCGAGAACAATCAAGCTGGGTCGTGGAATCGCTTGCGCCCCCGGGCACCGGCCATGCTGATTACGACTTGTCCACCGGGCAGTGGACAGCGACCAACAACGTGGTCGTGACCTACGGCGGTGCCATCCTCACTGCCAACTTCGTCACCGTCAACACCCAAACCGGTGAAGTGACCGCCGATGGCAGGGTTCGGATCCAACAGGGAGAGCAAATCTGGGTGAGCGAGCATGTCCGCTACAACTTCTACACTCACCAGATGGAGGCTGAGCAGTTTCGCACGGGACAGCCGCCGATCTTTGCGGAAGGCAGAGGCCTAAGCGGCGATGTCACCAATCGCCTTTACGTGGCCACCGATGCCATGATCACCAGCGACGACATCGCGCAACCGTTGATTAAAATTCGCGCCAAGCGCATTAAGCTCATCCCCGGCAAAAAGATTGAAGCCAATCACGCGACCCTGTACGTGGGGAGCATACCTGTGTTCTATTTTCCATTTTACAGCCGGAACCTGACCGAGCACGCCGGACACTTCACATTTCTGCCCGGTTACCGGACCTCCTTTGGACCGTTCCTTCTGTCCACATATACCTTCTATCTCAACGACGAACTCGATGGAGCTCTCCACCTGGATTATCGCGAAAAACGAGGTCCGGGGGTGGGTCCGGATCTGAATTATCGCCTGGGACCCTGGGGCTCGGGCACTTTCAAATATTACTACACGCACGACGCCGACACCGCCGCGGACCAACTCGGTGTTCCCATCCCGGAAAACCGCCAAAAGGTTTACTGGTCCTACGAGGCCAACCCGGCCACCAACCTGTATGCTAAAGCGCTCGTGCGTTATGAAAGCGATTTTGCCGTTGCGCGCGACTTTTTCGACGGAGAATATCATCGCGACCCGCAGCCGGACTCGTTTCTGGAACTGAACAAGTTCTGGCAAAACTTCAGCGTCGATGCCTACGTCCAGCCGCAGGTGAACCATTTCCTGCAAACGGTCGAACGGCTGCCGGACGTCCGCCTGACCGGTTATCGGCAACAACTGGGCGCCAGCCCATTGTACTACGAAAGCGAGAGCTCCGTCGGTTATTACGAGCAGGCTTTTGCCGTGGACGACGGCACCAACGGACCGCCTCCCGGCCTGAACTATAAAGCCGCGCGAGCTGACACCTATCATCAAGTGCTCCTGCCCGAGACGTTCTTTGGCTGGCTCAATGTCACCCCGCGAGTCGGTGGCCGGTTCACTTATTACAGCGACGCCTCCGGTCCCGGCGCCACGACCGATGTGCAGTATCGGGGCGTGTTCAATACCGGCGCCGAAGTCTCTTTCAAGGCTTCCCAGCTCTGGCCGGGAGTCGAAAACAACCTGTTTGAGGTCGATGGCCTTCGGCACATCATCGAACCTTCCGCCAACTACGTCTTCATCCCGTCACCCTCAACTGCTCCGAACCAGTTGCCCCAATTCGATTACGAGCTGCCCAGTCTCCGCCTCCTGCCGATCGAGTTTCCTGACTTCAACGCGATCGATGCGATCGATAGTCAGAACGCCATCCGCTGGGGACTGCACAATAAACTCCAAACCAAGCGAGATGGACAGGTCGTTAACCTTGTCGATTGGAACGTTTATGCCGACTGGCGGATAACGCCCAGCTCCGGCCAGACCACCTTCTCGGATGTTTACTCGGACCTTTACTTCAAACCACGCTCGTGGCTCGGTCTCGAATCCCTGGTGCGGTACGACACCGCCGGACACGATTGGCGCATGTCTTACACGACGTTGACCATCAAGCCCAGCAACGTTTGGAGCTGGAGCGTGGGGCATTATTACTTGCGCGACGATCTCAGCGGTTCGCCCCTGGCACTCGGCCCTGGAAACAATGTCCTCTCCAGCACCATGTTTTACCGCCTGAATGAAAACTGGGGCTTGCGAATGGCTCACTATTTTAACGCGGTCTCCGGGACGATGCAGGAGCAATCCTACAGTGTCTATCGGGATCTGCGCAGTTGGACCGCAGCCCTGTCCTTTCGGGTGAGACGAAATGTCTCGGGGCCTGAGGATTACACCGTCGCATTCACCTTCTCACTCAAGGCGTTTCCGCACTACGGGCAGGGCACTGATTCCGTCGGGGCCTACTCTTTGCTTGGCGGATAACCCGCCCAGCCAACCGCCGCCGATGGCAAGTTCGTGGAGGTTTACCTTGGAAGGTAATCCCCGGGCCGCTGGGAAATTCTCCTTGGCGTTTGCATTTTTCCCTCCTGTAGTACTATTCTTCGCACGCAATTCGGAGTTATCTCTAGCCTATGGCTTCCAAACATACTTGGCGGTTTTTTCGAGCTGGCGGCTTCGACTAGGTCCGGTTGGACACTGGGGCGGACCTCATGGCGCTGCATGAGCTTGATCAAAAGCTGTGGGTCGCTCTGGCCTGTCCCACCAGCGGCCTGGAGTTCGACTCCAAGACGCTCGCCCTGATTGACACCGATCACGATGGCCGCATCCGGCCCCCCGAGTTGATGGCCGCATTCAAATGGGCAGGCGCTTGCTTGAAAAGCCCCGATGAATTGCTCAAAGCCTCGCCGAGCCTTCCACTCAACTCGATCGATGATGCGACGCCGGAAGGCAAACCGATCCATCGATCCTCCCGCTCGGCGGCTCAACCCTGACTACGGCGGCCACCCTCCGGCGGTCCGGCCAAAGATTGACGACTATTTCACCCGCTGCCGCCTCACGGCTTTCGATGCCAGGTCGATCAATGCCCTGAATCGTGAGGAGAAGGATTACCTCACGTTCACCGGTAAGGAATTGGGCCTGGGCTCGAGCGAAATTTCGAGCCTTCCACTGGCCCAGGTTGCGCCATCCCGACCGCTCCCGCTCAAAGACGGACTTAACCCGGCGTGGGCTGCCGCCATGGACCGGTTCCAAGCTGGAGTGATCCGCCCGATCCTGAACGGCGCCGCATCCCTTACGGAGTCAGAGTGGTCGATGATCACCGCTAAATTTGCCCCTTATGAGGCCTGGCTGGCGGCCAAGGCTGGGGTGCTCGTCGAGAAGTTAGGCCTGGCTCGGGTACGCGAGGTGCTGGCGGGTAAAACCAAAGAAACCATCACCGCCCTGATCGCCCGGGATCAGGCGCTGCAGCCCGAGGCCAACGCCATCGCGGTGGTGGACAAACTAATCCGTTACCACCGCGATCTGTACAAACTGGTCAATAATTTCGTCTCGTTCAGAGACTTTTATTCACGTCGGGACAAAGCGATTTTCCAGGCCGGCACGCTCTACCTGGATCAGCGCAGTTGTGAATTGTGCCTTACGGTCGAAGACCCGGGACGCCACGCTTTAATGGCTGGTTTGGCCGGGGCCTATTTGGCCTATTGCGATTGCGTTCGCAAAGCGACCGGCGAAAAGCTCCAGATTGTTGCCGCGTTCACCGACGGCGACTCCGATAACCTGAGGGTCGGCCGCAACGGCGTTTTCTATGACCGCAAGGGCCGGGATTGGGACGCGACGATTTCCAAGATCATGGACAATCCCATCAGCATCCGGCAGGCTTTTTGGGCCCCCTACAAAAAATTCGTCCGGATGATCGAGGAGCAGATCGCTAAGCGCGCCGCGGCGGCGGATGCAGCCGCGACCGACCAATTGACCCAGGCTGCGACCTTGACCAACCTTGAAAAACCCGCCGCGACCGGCAAGCCTGGCGACATCCGAAAATTCGACGTTGGCGTGGTCGCCGCGCTCGGTGTTGCCGTCGGTGCGATTGGCGGCGCGCTCGCCTCGCTGGCTACGGGGATCATGCGTCTCGACGCCTGGCAGATCCCGATGGTCTTCGTCGGTTTGGTGCTGATCATCTCAGTGCCCTCGATGCTCATCGCCTTCCTCAAACTGCGCAAGCGCAACCTGGGGCCGATTCTGGATGCCAATGGTTGGGCCGTGAATGCGCGCGCCAGGATCAACGTCCCGTTCGGAGGTTCGCTCACGCACGTGGCCATATTGCCTCCCGGCTCACAACGCGATCTCGTGGACCCATTTGCCGAGAAAAAACGGCCGTGGGGACTCTATATCACGGTTGGGATTATAATCCTAATCACCCTGGGCTGGGCGCTCGGCAAGTTTGATCATCTTTTGCCGGATAAGATCACCAGTTCCTGGATCATCGGCGGCAAACTCCCCACCAACACTCCAGGCCAATAGCGCCCATTCTGAACTCTGAGGTTCGCTGTCCCGCCTTCGGGCGGCACGCTGTCGTCCGGAGCCGCGGAGTTCGGAGTTCGGTTTCTTACCGCAGCGCTGCCCAGACCCGGTGCACGTCGTCATGGTCGTCCAGCGACTGCAGGAATTCCCCGACTTCCGCCCGTTGTTGGTCGTTAAGCTCAGGGTAGGTTTTTGGGATGTAACCGATCTCGCTGGTAATGACTTTCCAACCGTTTTGGGAAAGCCACCTGGACACCGCGTGGACCGCTGAGCGATCAACCAGGAATCGCGCTCCGGTGGCTCCCTCGGGAATGTCATCGTTCTGCTCGCGGGCAAGCGGTTCGACCTCATTGGCTCCAGCTTCGATGCCCGCGGCTTCGAGATCGGCTTTGGGATCAGGAGAATACGCCTCAACGATGCCGGTATGGTCGAATAAAAATTTATTGCTGCCGGTGGTACCGAGTTGGCAATTTCGAAAATGGTGACGAATCTCCGGGGCCGTGCGGTTGACGTTGTCAGTATAGACCTCAACGATTACAGCGATCTTGTGTGGCGCGTAGCCCTCAAAAGCGACGTAGTCCATGACCAGCTTCTCTCCGCCCAACCCAGCGCCCTTTTTGATCGCCCGCTCGATCACGTCCCGAGACACACTTTCCTTGCGGGCCTTTTCGGCCGCCGCGGCCAAACGCGCATTTCCTTCCGGGTCTGCTCCGCCCATTTTCGCCGCGACCATGATCTCGCGAACGATTTTACCCGTCGCTTGCGCTTTCTTCATCGAAGCCACCGCGCGCTTGGCATGTAACCATTGACGTCCCATGGGTGGAGAGTAAGGGGAACCCTGGATTAGTTCAATCCAAGGCGCTGAACGAAGTTGACCGCGGATTTCATGGATTTCGCAGATGGGAAAAATCATCCGCATCATACCCGCTATCCGCGGTTATGCTCCTTTCCGTTACAGCTTTGCCGCACGGCTGTGTATCGCCGATTCATAAGCGACTGGGCCAGCAAGGCTGCAATCCGACAGATTCAAAATCTGCGCTACAACTGGCGCGCCAGATGGAGGAGGGGCCGTTGGGCCTAAAACAAAAGCTTTAGCTCGCGCGGAGAACTGTCATTGGTGAAGGGAATCCAAAGCAGGTGACCGTCAGCGGAATATTTTATCGGCTCGAGGGGCTTTCCCGCCAGCGTGATGCTGCGGGGAGCACCGCGGGGCGAATAAAACAAGACGATTGCCGGCGTGCTCTCGACGCCTTCGACGGTGAGGGAAAGGCTTGCGGGCCCCTGCTCGCTGACCAGCGTTTTGCAGGCGGAGGCCAGCACCTTCGGCTCGCCGCCGGTCGTTTGGTTCAGATCGAGCAGAAAATAGCGAGAGCCAGGACTGATCGTGATCCGTGTCTTGACTTGGAGATCCGGATCGAAAAGGCTCACGAACCGGCCCGACAACACCAGCGGATCGCCGGCGATCGACTCGTCCAATCCGGCGGCAATGACATACGGACCGCGGCGCAAGAGCAGGTGATTCGCTTCGGTCCATTTCACGCCAGTCATCGCCAGGGCCCTCCTCACCGTGTCCACGAACCGGGCGGAGGTCTCCGCCGCGGCCGTCAAGGTCACCGGGTTTTGGCGCAACCAAAGAACGGATCCCTTCCCGACGGCGGTCGGTTTTGCGTCCGGATTTGGGGATGCCTGGCTTAGACCGAGTTGTTCAAAGAGGTGGACTCGCGGTGTGGTGTAGCTGAGGCCTTTGGTGTTCCACCATTCCTGCACGCTATTAAAAGGATCGGTATCATCATCGACAAACACCAGCATGCCGCCAGTCTTGACCCAGTCAGCGAGGGCGCGATGAACCTCAGTACTCAACGGCTTCATGCCCTGGTAGGTCAGCAGCAGCGCGCGGAACCCGGCGAGATAACCGGGTAACGCCACGTTCTCGAGTTGGACCGGCGTGATGGGCATGCCGCGTTTTAAAAACGGCAGCGCCAAACCGTAAACGTTGCCCAGGTGCGGATCACTGGGAGCGGGGTCGCCGCGCTGAAACATAAGTGAATCACTTGCCAGGACTCCCAGTCCAGCTGTGCCACAGTCCCATTCGACGCGAGGTTGGTTCAGATCGTTCAGCGCGTTCATCACGGTTTGCAGCTCAGTGGCATAGGCTGGCGGGATGAGGCTGCGCTCCGCGGCGCCGGTCGTCGCTCGATATTTCCCGGCGAAAATGCGCTCCGGCCAGGGGGCAACTTCGTAACGCCAGACCTCCGGCTGAAACAATGAAGCCACCAGGGTCGATTCCCAGTTGGCGCGATAGTCATTCCAGTCATGGTCCGGGTTATCTTCGACGGGATCATTCAGGTACCAAACCCGCCGGCCCGTGGCGCGCACGAGGTTTTGCATCGCGCCGTATTCGAGAAAGGCAGTTTCAAAAGTGCGTTCGCGCAACTTTCCGTCGTAAACGTTCGGAGTGCGAGAGGTGCCGGTCCAGACTTGGGCAATGTACCCGTCACAACCGCTCAGTTGCGCCAGGCTCGATTCGGGGCTGACGATGCGCCAATGGGCATAGTTGAGCAGACTGTGGGTGGGGACATAACAGCGCACCTGCCGACCCGTTCGCTGGTTGTACTCCTGCACGTAATCGAACACCTGTTGCAGGGCGCGGCGATAAAGGAAATATTTCAGTTTGGAGGCCCGCCACTGTGCATCCACCGAACTGTGCGGTGGTTGCCAGTTATCGCCATAAAACGCCCGCCACTCCCGCTTGAATCCCTCCGAGTAACCGCTGCGGACCCAAAACTCCGGTTCCTCGAGATGGATCCCCTGCGCCCCCGCATCGAGCGCCCGTTGAACGCCCCGGCACAGGAACTTCCCGTAGTTAATTCCCGGGCACATGTAGTACACGTCACCACCATGGCTGACTTTGTTTCCAGCCCGATCCGTTTGGGCTTCGTCCTCGTGATTGATCCCGTCGAACCGGCCGTACAAATAATCCTGGTACTGTCCCCACGAGACGCCAGTCATGACGTGGATTCGGTAGCCCCGTTCGCGCCAGGATTGGATCCGCTGGGGAAGCGCCGGATCGATGCCGTAAACGATGGCCACGTCCGAGCCAAGATCCCCTGTGACGCTCCAGCTTTGCCCGGTTTGGAAGCAGGTCCGTTCCGCCGCCTGCGCGGGATCAGCCGGAAAAGGTAGCGGACCGAGCTCGGCAGCCGTGAGTAAGAGCGTGGTTAGCGAGAGAACGAGAGTCAGGTTCAAGCGCTCACCTCCCGCCGCGGAACGGCATCAGGCCGAAATAGAGGACCAGCCAAATCGGCAACGCGAAGAGGGCGATCGCGTCCAATCGCTCCCACGTCCATCCGAAATGGTGGGCCTGGATGGGATAAATCGTGATCATAAAGTAATTGCTGAAGCGGGTGTGGCCAAGAAACGAGCCATACTTTGGATAGCGTCGCCGAAGGCCGCTGTAGAGCGCCAGCAAGCCAAGCGTAAGCACCGTCAGGGTGACAAAGAGGTTAATCGATCGGCTGGAGATGGCCGCGCTGACGACCTCTGCCGGCGGCCGTGCTTTGGCATAAAAATAAAACCACTGAACGGCAGCCCAAATAAAGCTAAAGCCCGTCTGAATGGCCGTCCGAAAATTCGCCTTGGCTGCGGTCATTTCATTCAGGAGGAGCGCGAAATAGAGCGGCACAATCCCCCAGATCATGCTCACGTCCTGGAACGGGGCACGAATCAACTCAAGGAACGTCGAACCATAATGGTGAGTCATTGACAAAAATCCGAAGCGCGAAATCCGAAATCCGAGGCAAACCTCAACGTATTGAATGGTTCAAACACAACAACATGACGTGAGTAACCACAAAGAACTCAAAAAGCACAAAGAAAACCGGGCGATTGAGGAGAAACGCACGGAGACGCGATGCGTGATCCCTTGCTTCGTTTAATATGTTCTCTTTATGATCTTTGGGTTCTTTGTGGTTCAATTGCCGTTTCAGCACCTCGGATCCCGGACTTCTACCCCTGCGTTCGTTCTCGAACGGCGCTCAAAATATCCGCGATCGCCTCCGCCCGCGGTTTGGCGCCGAGGCTGCCTTTGCCATGGACTCGAACACTGACCGCGTTGGCTTGCATATCCCGGGGACCGACCACCAGCATGGTATGAACCTTGGACTGCTCAGCCCGCTGGATCTTGCCGTTGATTTTGTCGGAGTCGTAGTCGCCTTCGGCCCGAACGAAGTTTGCCCGCAGTTCCTGAACGAGGGCTTTAGAGTAATTGACCAGAGTTTCATCCTCGCCAACCGTCAGCACACGCACCTGCTCGGGCGCGAGCCACAACGGGAAATTTCCCGCGTAATGTTCAATGAGGAAACCAATAAACCGTTCGTGTGTTCCCAGCGGGGCGCGATGAATGCACAGCGGTGTTTTTTCAGTGTTATCACGGTCGCGATATACTAAGCCGAACTTGGCGGGCTGGGAAAAATCAACCTGATTGGTGGCCAGGGTGAACTCGCGCCCGATCACGCTCCAGACCTGGACGTCGATTTTGGGCCCGTAAAAGGCCGCCTCGTTGGGCACTTCAATGAAATTAATGCCGGAATTCTTGAGCACCTCTCGCACCATGTTCTCCGTCTTTACCCAAAGCTCGGGTTCGTTGACGAACTTCTGGCCAAGCTTGGAAGGATCGTGAGTGCTGAAACGCATGACGTATTTCTCGATGCCGAAAATCTTGAAATACTTCAGATACATGTCGTTGACGGCATTGAATTCCTGGTCGAATTGATCGGCCGTGCAATAAATGTGGGCATCGTTCATGTTGAGCGAGCGCACCCGCATCAGGCCGAAGAGTTCGCCGGATTGTTCGTAACGATAGCAGGTGCCATACTCGGCCAGGCGCAGGGGCAGGTCCCGATAACTGCGCGGCTCAGCCGCAAAGATCCGGTGGTGGTGCGGGCAGTTCATGGCCTTGAGGTAGTAGCGTTCCGCCACCTCGGCCTGGGCGTGTTCTTTGAGCTCCACGGGCGGGAACATCGATTCGAGATACAAGGGGATGTGCCCGCTGGTTTGGTACATCTTCTCCCGCGCAATGTGCGGTGTCTTGACGCGCACGTAGCCAGCGGCGAACTCGCTCTCTTTAGCGAGTTGCTCGAGAGCCTCGACCATCGCGCCGCCTTTGGGCAGCCACAAAGGCAAGCCGGGCCCGACATACTCCGTGTCGATCACGTACAGGCCCATCTCGGCGCCAATCTTCCGATGGTCCCGGCGCTTGGCCTCTTCGATCATCTTGAAGTAGGCCTCGAGCTCGGTTTTGTTCTTGAACGCCGTGCCGTAAATGCGCTGAAGCTGCGGGTTCTTGTCGTCACCCTTGTAATACGCGCTGGCGACGCTGGTTAGTTTGAAGGCCCCTAGATTGCCCGTGCGCAGCACGTGCGGCCCGGCGCACAAATCCACGAAGTCACCGTTTTGGTAGTAGGAAATGGGTTCGCCTGCCGGGATGTCCGCCAGATTGCCCAACTTGTACCGGCTGGGCGCCGAGCGCTCGCTTAAGCCGCCAAGCCGGCCGCTCTCGGCATCCTTCAGAGCCTGCTCGCGGTCGACGATCCGCTTCTCGAACGGATGATTGGCTTTGACCTCTTTCTTCATCTCCTCTTCGATTTTGGGAAAGTCCTCCGGCGTAATTCGATGGGAAAGCTCGACGTCGTAGTAAAATCCGGTTTCGACCGGAGGTCCGGAAGCGAACTGGGCCTCGGGCCAGAGGCGAAGAATCGCGGTGGCCAGCACGTGCGCGCACGAGTGGCGCAGACGCTCCAACTCGGTCATGCGGTTGCGATCATCGAGTGTCTTTCGGTCAGCCGGGTTGCTGTCGGATTGCATGGGTAGAATCTTTTGAACAAAAAAGCCTCGAAACCACCGCTCGAGGCCGTGCCGTCCATCCTTTCAAAGGATCGACGTCACGTCAACGTGGTTAGCTTCAGCTCCAACACCGGCTAAGACCATACCCGCCGCCCCTCAGCCTGGCAAATCCATTTCCGGATGCATCGGACGTTTCGCAACCCGTGAGGGTTTCCCGCAAGTAGCCGCTGGTCGGCGCACGACCGTACACAAAAAAGGCATCCTCGCGGATGCCTTTGCGTTTAAAGAAAAAACCTTTTGGTGAAGGCTTACGGGAACTGGATGCGGTTCACGCTCGCCCCGGTGCAACCCACCGGATTAGGAAAGTTCGGAACGGTGCCGCCGCCATTGTCGCCCGAGTTGCGCAGAGCTTCCTGGAGGCGAGAGCGGCTGTACTGCTGCACGCTGCCGTCGGCCAAGCCAATGTTGCCCTGAGCGGAATGCATGGTGTCGAGCCAGCCCACACCACCGTTAGCCACAAAGTTGGTCCCGAGGGAAACCTTGAAGTCAGGAGAATATTGCGAGGGCGCGGTGACGAAACCTTTGGTGGGTTTGATGGTGCCGTCGGCCCCGAGGTTATGGTCGCCGGTCAGGAACATCTGGGGGTTGGTATCAACCGCATCCACGCCAACAAAATAGCTGGTGTTCAAGTCGTTGGTGTAGGGCACGATGTTGGCCGAGTTAATCGGGATGGTGCCGCCAAAGGTGCTGGCCTGGTTACGACCTTCATTTTCGGACGGACAGATCACAATCTTGGGAGTGCTCAACTCGTTGGACATCACCATGAAATACCCGAAGGTGCCGCGACTGGTGGTCTGATTCGCCGCCAGCGTCCGCAGACCAACAAAATCCGAGTAGCCACCGTTGGCCGCAGCCACACGTGTGGGAAAGGCGTCGCCGTTATCAAGCGCCCAGGTCTTAAAAGATAAGCCGATTTGTTTAAGGTTGTTTGTGCAACTAATGCGTTGAGCACGGGCTTTGGCGCGAGCCAGCGCCGGGAGCAACATGGCCGCCAAAATGGCGATAATGGCGATCACGACGAGCAACTCGATGAGCGTGAATGCCCCGATTTTTTTACGTAGGTTCTTCATAGTCTCTGCTGGTTTTTGAGTTTGTTTGTGGCTAACAGCCTTGAGATTTACAACTAACCCGTTCAGGCTGTCAACCGTAATTAATTCTCTCTTAAGCATGGCTGGTGCCATAGTCGGATCTTCGAGAAAAGCCCTGAAAAACCAGCATAACTCAAGAATTCGACGGGAGAAAAACGCGTGAATTTCACGCATTTCGCGTGAAATTCACGCGTCAGGAAAAGTACGGAGAGATAACTTCTGACGGGGACGGAAGCGAAGCACCAGAACTGACCGAGGCCACACTGCGGCAGAGTCCCCGGTCGCGGGAGCGCAGCCTTTAGGCTGCAGAAGTGCCTCCCATGGCGCTTACGCCAGGAAGAACGATTGACCCAGGCTCGATTGGGCCCTGCGACAACTTGAGGCCGGTGTTGAGCAGCGTCTGCATCGGGAGCCTTAGGCGGCTGCTTCCAGTCGATAACTCAGCGTATTGTAATAGCGCCGTTTGAGCCCGCGTTTCTTGCGCTGGCGTTCCCGGGCTTTGACCAGGTGCTTCAAGCATCGCGAGCCTTGGGCCGCAGGTTCTCCGCATTCAGTGCATCTCCCCTGGCGCTGCTTGCGTAATTGGTATTTCCGCTGTCGGGATATCGCCAGACCAGTGAATTCGTCTTGTATCGGTCTTCTCATTTTAAAATTGCCTCAGTCAATATTATCCATCAATTTCGACCACTTGCGCCGTCCGTATGCTCAAAATAAGCTACAATTACGCGGGCGTCAAAAAACGGAACCGGGCCTCGCCGAAGTGCTCCTGGTGTTAAACCCGAGCAACCAAAGTAGTTGCGCGACAAAAGGGCCAAATCCCTCCGGGGCCGTCTCTTTAGCTGAATTTGCCATGGGACAGCGGGTCGCGAGTCGGCAGGAAATGACAGACGCGCTCGAAAGTGCGGTTCCTCGTGGGTTCCGGGAACAACACGAGGTGGACTAGGTTTTCAATCCTTAGAAATTGAAATTCTCAGCGGTGACCTTATGCTTCGGCTCCTGGGTCGATTCTCAACATGAGCAGCGATGAAAAACTGAGTTTCATTTTCGGACGGCGGAGCGTTCGGGTGTATTCACCGGGCGAAATCGACGACCGAGCGGTGACTCGATTGCTGGAAGCGGCGATGGCCGCGCCATCGGCGATGACCCAAGACCCATGGCGGTTCGTGGTCGTGCGGGCGCAACCGACCCTCGCCGCGATGGCGGAGGCGCTGCCCGGGGGGAAAATGCTCACCACGGCCACGCTCTCGATTGTCGTTTGCGGCGACCTGGACGCGGCGTTTGAACGGCAGTTGAGTTTTTTGGTGCAGGATTGCTCGGCGGCGGTGGAAAATCTCCTGCTGGGAGCCCACGCTTTGGGCTTAGGGGCCTGTTGGGTAGGGGTGCACCCGGCAGAAAACGCGGTGCGTCGATTGAAGGAACTGCTGGGCTTGCCATCCTCCGTCATCCCCATCGCGGCGGTCGCGCTGGGGCATCCCGGCGAGGACCCGGGGCCGCGGACGCGGTTTAACCCCGAGTATATTCATCGGGAAAAGTGGTGAGTGGTTAGAGTAGGCCTGTTGTTTCCGGCCAATGGCACATGATGTTCAGGCTCTGGATGGCCTGGCCGCTGGCGCCTTTTA
>JANXQE010000223.1 GCA_025356925.1 Limisphaerales bacterium
AAACGGCCCGCCGCACGCGCCAATTTCGTGGAGCGAAAGCGTGGAGCATTAGAGCTTTCGCGACCGGACGCCCCGCGTTCACACGCTCATCATGTCCCACGTTTTGAGGTAACATCCGCATTTCCCCCTTAGCTCTTGAACCGGCCGCACCGGAGCATCTCTTTGCCCAGATAGGGATTGGTTATGGTTGTACTGGTTTGTAGCCAACTAGCTTTGGCCATTGGGCAATAAGCCTCGTGATAAGCACCCGGCGGAACTTTCTGGTTCTTGAGATATTGGATGAGCGATTCACTCAAGGATTTGAATGCGGCGCGGGCGGCTTGCAGGTCTTTGGCGTTGGCCAGCGCTTCAGATTGTTGTGCCACTTTCGGCGGAAGCATTTTCATGGAATCCCCCACGATGTCCTTGGTCATGGCGATCGCGGTGCTGGAGACTCCTTCTAGCGAATCCTGAGCCAAGGCCGCATGCACTTGGATATAGCCGTCATAGACAGACTGCACCGGTTGCATGAAAACCGCGCGTGGCGCGACGTTCTGAGGCACATCGGCAGCCGGTGCGCCACCGTGGCCCTCATGGCCTCCCGAGGCCGCATGCCCGGCCATGCCGGCCATATTGCAACCGCCAGTTGAATCGCTCGCTTGCCCGCCACCGCAGCCTTGGGCGAATATAGCGGGCGTCGCTGCCAAGCCAAACGTAACGATGATTACAGGAATCAGTCTCTTTTTGAGCAATTTCATATTTTTCTTTTTTGTCACACTTCAAGAGCTACTACGTTTGAGACAACAAAATCCCTCGTGTTCTTTGAATTCGTTTTCCAAGATGGAGTGCAAACACTTGCGGGCGTGGTACAGGCGCATCTCGACGGCCTTGGCTGTGCAGTGCATCTCGGCTGCGATTTCCGCGTGAGATTTGTCCTCCTCTGCGAACAAAACCAACGGCTGGCGCAGGGTATCGGGCAGGCTCGCAACCGCTTCGGTCAGTGCCCGTGACCACTCCTGGTTCTCCATTGCCTGGTCGGGTGGCCACTCCAGATCCACCAGAATCTCTTCCAAATCCCCCACTTCCTGTTCGTCATGAGCCTCCAAGGAGACGAACTCGGGCCGACGGGCCTGCCGGCGGAGGCGATCACGCGCCAGATTAAAGGCAATGACGTAGAGCCAGGTGGAAAACTTTGCGTCGAGATGAAAGGTGTGCCGATGCTGGTAAACCCGCACAAAAGCCTCCTCCACGCACTCCCTTGCTTCGGTCGGGTTTCGCAGCATGCGCATCAATTGTGAAACCAGTCTGGTGACATGGCGCTGCATCAGGCTCTCGAGAGCGTCGTCGCAGCCGGCGATCAACCGCACCATGTCAGAATGGTCTTGCTCATGTTCGAACGCAGCACAGGGTTGCGGGAGGGGGGCGCTCAGATTCTCCTCACGGATTCCGCCTTTCGCCATTCCCTCCTGAACAAGCCCCTCTCCATTGCCTTCGCTTCTGCCCTTTCCCGTGGCCGTTGCCGTCGTGCGACTACGCGGCGAATTCGATGACAGTGGAGAACCGGTGCGTGGCTGCGCCGTCGGGGTTTTCTTGGGACTTTGGCCATCGCCGGCGAGGCACCCGTTGGTCCGTATTCGACCAGTGGCGTCTGGCCGGGTGTCAGCTTGCCTCGACGGCGAATTTGCTTCCAGCAATTCTGGCTGCTCTGCGATCACAATTTGACTTATTTGAATCAGTGAGCCAACTCGGACGCCTGAATCGGGCGGTATGCATCGCGGGCGATCCAGACCGCTTCAGCGCATCCCAGTAAGAGCCTCAAGCCGCTTGACTGACTCGTTTCCATGGCCGAGCTGATGCGTCAAAGCGCCAATCGCGCTTAGCGAAGGCGGCTCTCGCAGAAGTCAATGTGCGTTGACTTAGTCCGATCCTGGGCACAATGGCCACCGGGAAAGCGGCTTCGATCCACTCCGCTGTTACGAGCTTTTTTACCGCCGCATTGGCCAGTGTCGTGTTTACACTTTGCGCTCAC
>JANXQE010000822.1 GCA_025356925.1 Limisphaerales bacterium
CAGTCCAAGACGCTGGCGCGGCGATGCCTGCGCAAAGGCAAAAGGAGGATTTCCATAACCTCACCCATCGGCCTCGGCGTGATCGTGCTTTTGCACTAGATCGACGAACGCATCTTCCATCGAAGGATCAGTGTTTTCGGGTGTGCTGGCTTGCTCTTTAAGATGATCGGGTGTGCCGGCGGCGATGATACGCCCACGGAAGACCAGTGCGATCCGGTCGCAGTACTCCGCTTCATCCATAAAATGGGTCGTGACCATGATCGTCACTCCCTTTTCCACCAGCCCGTTGATGTGAGTCCAAAACTCGCGGCGCGTGACCGGATCGACTCCGGACGTGGGTTCATCCAGGAACAGAACATCCGGTTCATGCATGACCGCGCATGCCAGCGCCAGCCGTTGCTTAAATCCGAGCGGAAGCGTGTCGGGTGTGGTGTCGAGGAACGGGTGCAGCTTGAAAACTTCGATCATCTCGTTGACCACTTCGCGCTGGCGTGCGCCGCGCAGGCCATAAACACCTGAGAAAAACCCAAGGTTCTGCTGCACGGTCAGGTTTCCGTACAGCGAGAATTTTTGAGCCATGTAGCCCAATCGCTGGCGAGCCTGGCTTGGGCTTTTTTTGAGATCGATGCCCATGACATGCGCCGTTCCCGACGTTGGGGTCAGCAATCCGCACATCATCCGGAATGTCGTGGACTTGCCGGCCCCATTGGGACCGAGCAGGCCGAAGATTTCGCCCCGCTTCACCTCAAAGCTGACCTGATCGGTGGCGGTGAACTCTCCAAAGTTCTTGGTCAGGTTCACCGCCTCGACCACCGACTCGTGTGTCCCGCTGGTGCGATGAACACGCTGCGCCAGCGCTGAATCTCCGCCCGGTCCTCCGCCCAGAATGTCGATGAAACCATCTTCAAATCGGGGTGGAACGGCCACCATTTCTGCCTGCGCCCCGGCTTCCAGTTGGCTAAGCGGCGGGAGTTGCTGGTCCTGGCGCAAGACCAGGCGCACGGCGTGACCTTGGATGACTCCATCCATGACCTCGGGCCGCCGCAGCGCGCGAGCCAGAAGTTCGCGCCGGCTGCCCGCGCCGTTCCGTATCTGCCAGCAGCGGTCGCGAACGCGCCGGGTCAGGTCCGCGGGTTTCCCGGCAAACAGGAGTTGGCCGTCATTGAGCAGCAAAACCTCCTGGCAAAGTCCCGCCTCATCCAGGTAGGCGGTGCTCCACACCACCGTCAGGCCCTGGACGATCAACTCATGAACCATCTTCCACAGCTCGCGCCGCGAGATGGGATCCACACCGACACTCGGCTCGTCCAGCAGCAGCAGCCGAGGCCGCCCGAGCAACGCACAGGCCAGCCCCAGTTTTTGCTTCATGCCTCCTGAGAGCTTTCCGGCCAGCCGGCCGGTGAACCGGTTCAGGTCTGTAAAAGCTAGCAGCCTCTCGAAGGCGGCTGCCCGGTCCTGGCCGAGCACGCCGCGAAGGTCCGCATGCAACTCGAGATTCTCCTGCACTGAAAGATCTTCGTACAGCCCGAATTTCTGCGGCATATAGCCAATCCACTCGTGGGCGTGCTTTGTCCCGGCCGGTTGCGGATGTGCGCGCGCAACGGTCTCGATTGCTTCTTCAAAGACAATGTGGCCGGAACTCGGCATCAGCAGACCAGCCATCAGCCGCAGGAGTGTCGTTTTGCCCGCACCGTCGGGCCCGACCAGCCCAGTGATGATCCCAGGCCGGATCGCCGCCGAGATCCTCGTCAGAGCGGGTCGGCTCGCGCGCGGGAATCGTTTCTCGACCTGCTCTAGTTTGACTCCTAGGTCTGCCATGGGGGTGCCACCTACGGCACGACCTTTGCCGTGACTGGCATTCCTTGCCGTAGGCTATCGTCCGCGTTATCGACCGCGATCCTCAGCCGGTAAACCAAGCTGGTGCGCAACTCGCTCGTTTCCACGTTCTTAGGGGTGAACTCCGCGCGGGGTGAGATATACCCAATTTTGCCTGCGTAAGCTTTGCCTGGGCTCGAATCTGAGTAAACCTCGACTCTCATGCCGGGGTGAATTCTCCCGAGGTCAGGCTCCTGAAGGTAGGCGCGGACCCAGACGGGTTGCCGCAATGACACCGTTACCACGGTCGTGCCCGCCTGCAGAATGGCGCCAGGTTCCTGCGCCCGCGTAAGTACCACGCCGTCGGACGGAGATTTGAGGATCGTATCTTCCACTCGTAGCGCCGCGCTGGCCAGGGCGGCCTGCGCCCGAGCTAAATCCGCTTTCGCCTGCGCAATGTCCTCGGCGCGAAAGCCCGCTTCTAACAGGTTAAGCTGCTCGCGTGCCGAGTTCAGGCGCGCTTCGGCTTCCCGGTAGCCGGCCTCCGCATCATCCCGCTCCTGGACCGAGACCGTCTTGCTTGCGAACAACTCTTCCGTCCGTTTGAAAACCCGTTTGGCATTTGCGGCCGTGACTTCGCGCTCGTGCGTTTGCGCGTGGGCCTGGGCAATCTCCTGAGGTCGATTGCCTGCCTCGAGCAACGCCAGGCGTGCCTGGAACGAAGCCGCCTGTCCCTGCGATTCCGCAACCTCGTCGCGATACGGCTCCTCATCCAACCGGGCCAGCGTCTCCCCCGCCTTGACCTCATCGCCTTCGTCCCGCAACACTTCTTTCAGCCGCCCCGCGACCCGAAAACCCAGATTCACCTCCCGAATGTCCACATTCCCATGAAGCTGCAGCAGGCCGTCCCTGGGGTGGGGCCATCTTGTGCTTGCATACCAGGCACCTGCGCTTGCCAGGGCGACAATGAGGACCAGAACCGGAATCCGTTTTTTCATCGTATACCGCCAAATCGCTTTTCAGAGAGTTTCCAACGTCACTTCGCCTGCCAAACGCTCGACGTCACGCCGATCCAATTCGCCGGGCATCGCGCTCAACGCATTGGCCGCACCCGCGGCCGCAGCCCAGCGGCACGCTTCGCCCAACGTTTCCTGCTGAAGCAACCGCCACACCAATCCCGCCGTGAATGCGTCCCCCGAGCCGATCGGGTTTACGGTGGAAACCGAGGGCGGATGGATCCTCCACAGCCTCTCCTCATCCAACGCCAGGGCGGGGAGTTTTCCAGCCGTCACCACGATCCGCGCCGCACCGCGCTTGCGCACTTCACGCATGGCCGCGACCACGTCTGACTCACGGTTGAGCGCTCGTTGGACTGTGGCGGCAAGCTCCATCCGATTCGGTTTCACGAGGTCTGGTTTTGCTCCCAGCGCCGCAATCAGCGGAGGTCCCTGGGCATCCACCATCGACAAAACCCCCAGCTCTTGTGCCGTTTGGGTGACGCGCTGGTAAAAATCTGCCGGACCGCCGGGCGTCAAGCTGCCGGACATGACCACCGCCCGGCACGCCGGCAGCCGCTTTTGGATGACTGTCTTCAACGTATCATAGTCCGAAAGGGCCACCGGCCTGCTTTCTTCAACCAACTCAGTGACTGAATTGGCTGCTTGGTCGAGCACAGAAATGCATTGCCGGGTGGATGCGGCTACCGGAACGAAATCTGCCTCGATGCCGCGCGACGCCAGGAATTGCAACAGATCCTGTCCTCGTTGCCCTCCAAAAAATCCGGTGGCCACTGGCCGGACTCCCAACGTTGCCAATACCTTGGCCACATTGATGGATTTGCCGGCGGCACCGTCAAGGGTTTCGACCGCGCGGTTGACAGCCTCCAGCTCCAGCTTGCGAAACACCATCACTCGCTGTGCCGCCGGCGTTGTCCCAACACAAAGAATCATCCACCGATCACTCTTCACGATTTACACCCCCTACGAAAGTCTAAAGCCGTCCCCGACGCGAAGGGGCGTTAGGAGCCGGCTTGTTCCTCGCGAGGCGCGGGAGACAGCACACCACGCCCACTCAACCCGGGCCCCCTCAGGAGCAGCAGGGCCGGGGACAAGAACCGTCGATTCGTCTGAATCCGCGCTGGTCCAAACACGTCTAATTCCAAAATTCAACTTGTCGAATGACGGTGGAAGCTTATCTTGGTTGTCGTTGGTTGGGCATGCGCTTCGGAGATAGGACTTTGAGAGCTTCCGGCCAGCTGCGAAGACCGCCCGCATGACAGAAAAATCTCTGACTCGACGCCATTTTCTGCTCGGTCTCTGGGTTACGTTCGTCGGGATTTCGACCTTCGGGTCGCCGGCGGCCGACGCCGGGAATGCGCACATTCTGTTTAACCGGGACATTCGATCCATCCTGTCGGATACCTGTTTTCCCTGCCACGGCCCCGATTCCGGCAAACGCAAGGCGGATCTGCGGCTGGACATTCCCGAAGGCGCCACGGCCCTGCACAAGGATCATCAGGCGGTTAAAGGTGGCGATCTGGAGGCCAGCGAACTATGGCGGCGGGTAAGCTCCACGGACCCGAAAACCATCATGCCGCCGCCCGTTTCGGGCAAGAAACTCAAGCCTGAGCAGATCGCACTGCTCCGTCGATGGATCCAGGAAGGCGCCGTTTACCAAAAGCATTGGGCTTTCGAACCGCCGGTCCGGCCGGAGTGCCCTGCGGTCAAGCACGCGGATTGGCCGCGCAATGAGATAGACGGGTTTATCCTGGCCTCGCTTGAGGCCAGGCAGTTGGAGCCCGCTCCCGAAGCCGCGAAAGAAACGCTGATCCGGAGGGTCACGCTGGATCTAACCGGCCTGCCGCCCACCCCTGAGGAAGTGAACGCCTTTGTGGCTGATCGGGGCCCAGGCGCTTACGAGCGAGTCGTGGATCGTCTCCTGGGTTCACCGCGATATGGCGAGCAGATGGCTCGCTATTGGCTGGATGTGGCGCGCTACGGCGATTCGCATGGGCTGCACCTGGATAACGAGCGTTCGATCTGGGCCTACCGGGATTGGGTGGTCAGCGCGTTCAACCACAACCTGTCGTTTGATCAATTCACCATCTGGCAGCTCGCGGGAGATCTTTTGCCCAACCCAACGCGCGACCAACTGGTGGCTTCTGGTTTCAACCGGTGCAATGTCTCAACCAGCGAAGGGGGGGCCATTGACGAAGAGTTCCAGGCGCGGTACGCCGTCGATCGCGTGGAAACCACTTCGGCAACCTGGCTCGGGCTGACCATGGGCTGCGCGGTGTGCCACGATCATAAGTTCGATCCGATCTCCCAAAAGGAGTTCTACGAGGTTTTTTCCATCTTTAACAACATTTCCGAGAAGGCGATGGATGGGAATGCCTTGCTGCCGCCGCCGACCCTGCAACTCCCCACTCCCGAGCAAACCCAGGCGATGGCGTCGTACGATGGCCAACTTCAGGAACTGGACCGGAAACTTCACGAATTTATCGCCGGACTCGATTATGTTGACCCCGCCACGGTCACGAACGCGCCAAAACCCGAGGCAACGGAAGTGGTCTGGGTCGATGACGATTTTCCCCCAAACGCCCAGATCGAAGCCACTCGAGACAACGAAACGAATCAATGGGTGTCGCGCACTGACGCTCCAGTCTTTAGCGGCGAGCGGGCCATTCGCCAGTCGGGAAAGGGACTTGAGCAGATCGCCTTTAAAGAAGGCGCCGCGCCCTTGCGGATTGGGCCGGGAGACAAGCTGTTCGCCTACGTTTACCTTGACCCGAAGGACCCGCCCAAGGCAATCATGCTTCAGTATCACAGTGAAAATTGGGATCATCGAGCTAACTGGGGTGATCAAGATGCCATTGGTTTTGGTGAGAAGGGCACCCCTGAGAAACTCGACCGGGGCCCTCTGCCGGAAGCCGGCAAGTGGGTGCGCTTGGAGATCGACGCCGCGGCGATGGGACTAAAATCCGGCACCAAGCTCACCGGTTTAGCCTTCACCCAATTCCATGGCACGGCGTTCTGGGACAAAGCCGGCTTGCTCTCGCCCAATGACCCGGCCCAAAATCCGCTGATGTCCCTGGCAGCCTGGAAAAAGATAGAACGCGGACTGGGCGATAAGTCGGACGCTTCTCAAGAAGTTAAAGACCTTCTGAAAAGGCCGGAGGCCAAACTCCAGGAAGCCGGCCAAACGAAACTCCGGGATTATTTCCTGGCATCTGTTTACGAGGATTCGCAATCACGATTGAGGTCGCTTCGCGAAGAGATCAAACCGCTTAAGGAAAAGCGCGATGAGTTGGACAAATCGATCGCCGCCACGCTGATCTCAAAGGAATTAGACAAGCCGCGGCCAGCCTGGGTGCTCATTCGAGGCCAGTATGATAAGCACGGCCCAGCGGTCGGACCTGGCGTTCCCGCGATCCTGCCGCCATTGCCCACAACCGATGAGACCAATCGCCTGATTTTCGCCCGATGGCTCGTGGACCCGAAGCACCCGCTGACGGCTCGCGTGACGATCAACCGCCTCTGGCAGCAGTTCTTTGGCGTTGGAATCGTGAAGACATCCGAGGACTTCGGTACCAGAGGCGAGTGGCCTTCCCACCCAGACTTGCTGGACTGGCTGGCCACCGAGTTTCTCCGCACCGGTTGGGACGTGAAACAGTTTGCGAAATTGATCGTCACGTCCGCGACGTACCGGCAGGATTCTCGTGTCACGCGCCACTTGCTCGACATCGACCCGGAGAATCGCTTTCTGGCGCGAGGCCCGCGTTTCCGGCTCGATGCCGAGGAACTGCGCGATGAGGCGCTGTACATCAGCGGGTTGCTTAACCTGCAAATGGGCGGGCGCGGCGTGCGGCCCTATCAACCGCCTGGGATTTGGGAAGCGGTGGGGTACACGACCAGTAACACGGCCAAATACACCCAGGACCACGGCGACGCTCTCTACCGTCGCAGCCTGTACCTCTTCTGGAAGCGCACCGCGTCGCCGCCGACGATGACGACGTTCGACGCCCCTTCGCGGGAGAAATGCTGGGCGAGGCGGGAACGGACCAACACACCGCTGCAGGCGCTGATCACTCTCAACGACCCGCAGTACTTCGAGGCGGCACGACACCTGGGCTATCGCATGATGCGCGAGGGAGGAATCGCAGACCCCGCCCGGCTGTGTTATGGTTTCAAACTGGCCACCGGCCGTTCGCCCTGCGATTACGAGCGCACCGTCCTCGAGGAATCCCTGGCCGCGCAACGTGCCCATTACACTGCCGACCCCGAAGCCGCCCAGCAAGCCATCTCCATCGGGGAATCGCCTGTCCCGAGTGACGTTCCCCCGCCCGAGCTGGCCGCCTATACCATGGTCGCGAATCTGATTTTGAACATGGACGAGGTGTTGACCAAGAACTGACCGGGACTTTCACCGTCTAACAACAAGCCATGCAACCAGTCCAAAGTTTCCTTCAGCATCAAACTCGCCGCGCCTTTTTCAAGAACAGTGGGCTGGCTGCCGGCCGCATCGCTCTGGCTTCCCTGATGTGTCCGGATCTGTTCCAGGCCCGCGCCGCGACGGTTCGGCCTGCGGGTGGTCACCCCGGCTTGCCGGGCCTGCCCCATTTTGCGCCGAAGGCTCGCCGCTTGATCTATCTGTTCATGAACGGTGCGCCTTCCCAGATCGATCTCTGGGACTACAAACCCAAGCTGGCGGAGCTCTTCGACGCGGACCTGCCCGACTCAATACGCAATGGCCAGCGGCTCACGACGATGACCTCCGGCCAGAAGCGGTTCCCGATCGCTCCGTCCATTTACAAATTTACGTCGCACGGGCAATGCGGCACCATGGTCAGCGAATTGCTGCCTCATACGGCCCAGGTCGTGGACGACCTGGCAGTCATCCGCACCGTTTACACCGAGGCGATCAATCACGACCCCGCTTCGACCTACATCCTCACGGGTAACCAGATCCCCGGCAAGCCCAGCATCGGGGCCTGGCTCTCCTACGGCCTGGGGAGCGAAGCGGAGAATCTGCCGGCCTTTGTGGTCATGACGCCGCGTTGGTCCGCCAAGCGGGACGCCCAGGCACTCTATCAACGACTTTGGGGCGCGGGGTTTCTTCCCTCACAACATCAAGGCGTTGCTTTGCGAGCCAAGGGCGATCCGGTGCTCTACATCACCAATCCCTCCGGGGTGGATGCGTCGGCTCGCCGCACCATGCTTGACGGGCTGGCCAAGCTCAACCGGGCCGGCTTTGAGCGCAGCGGCGACCCCGAGATCCAGACACGCATCGCCCAGTACGAGATGGCGTTTCGGATGCAAACATCCATCCCTGAGCTTACGGATATTTCCACCGAGCCCAAATCGGTTCTGGACTTGTATGGACCAGAGGTGACCCAACCCGGAACCTTTGCGGCTAGCGCGCTCCTGGCCCGCCGGCTGATCGAACGGGGGGTTCGGGTCGTCCAACTGCTGCACCGGGAGTGGGACCATCACGGTGACTTGCCGCGCGACCTGCCACTGCAATGTCGTGATGTGGATCAGGCCTGCAAAGGACTGATTCTCGACCTGAAACAGCGCGGGTTGCTCGATGAAACACTGGTCGTGTGGGGTGGAGAATTCGGGCGCACGGTCTATTGCCAGGGGGAACTGCGCCGCGATAATTACGGACGGGACCACCACCCTCGCTGTTACACCATGTGGATGGCTGGCGCAGGCATCAAAGGCGGCACGGTCTATGGCGAAACCGATGACTTCAGCTACAACATCGTCCGCGACCCGGTGCACATCCGAGACATCAACGCAACCATCCTCAACCTGATGGGAGTAGATCATAATCGGCTCACCTATGGTTTTCAAGGTCTCGACCAGAAGCTGACGGGAACCGAGGCGCCGGCCAATCCCGTGAAAGGAATCCTGGTGTGAACCAAACGCCGGATACCGCCTTATTCCTCGGCCACCTGCACCCGTTGCTGGTCCACCTTCCGATCGGGCTGTTGCTTCTGGTCGCGATTCTTGAGTTTTTGTCGCGCTTTCCGCGCTTCAAGCAGGCCAACGCGAACGCTGGTTTGATTCTTGCCCTGGCCGTCCCGGCGACCGCGATGGCTGCTCTTTGTGGCTGGCTCCTGGCTCGAGCCGGCGGATATCAGGATAACCTATTACAGTGGCACAGATGGGCGGGCATCAGCACGGCCGCCGCCGCTGCGTTCGCGGCATTACTGTATCGCCTGAACCTTAAGCGGGCCTACCGGTGGTGCCTGGTTCCCAGTGTCGGAGTGTTGGTGGTGGCGGGCCATCTGGGCGGCTCGCTGACCCATGGTAGCGATTATTTTGTGCGCTATGCGCCGGGCCCGTTCCGCGCCTGGCTTGGTGGGTCGCCGCAAGCCGCACCGGTTCAGACGAACCATGTCGAACTCGCCCAACTCCCTGTCTTCGCCAACGTCGTCCGCCCGGTGCTCCAGCAGGATTGTGTTTCCTGCCATGGCCCGGAGAAATCGAAAGGTCGCCTGCGGCTCGACACCCTGGAAGGGCTGGCCAAGGGCGGGAAATCCGGGCCGGCAATCGTGGCTGGGAAATCCGCCGATAGCGAAGTGATCAAACGCATGCTGCTGCCCCTGACCGATGACGATCACATGCCGCCGAACGGCAAACCTCAGCCAAGTGCCGACGACCTTGCTCTCCTGCAATGGTGGCTGGACTCCGGCGCATCCCCTGACAAGCAAGTCAGCGAACTGAAGCCTTCCCCGCGAGTCACTCAGATTTTAGCCGCGAAATTTGGCAGTCCTGCGCCGATCGTAACAACGGTGCCACCAAAGCCTCTGAAGGACGTTCTGCCTCAGAGCGCGGCGCTCGCCGCGGAGTTGGGCATCGCCATCACTCCGCTCTCGCCCCAGGAACCCTGGCTCCAGTGCAACGCCAGCATTGCCGGAACCAATTTCGGCGATGCGGAACTAAAGAAACTGGCAGCCCTCGGCGCCAATCTCCGGTGGCTGGACGTGGCCGGCACCGCGATCAGCGATGGCGGGCTTGCTCGGTTCGAGACGATGCCCAATCTGACCCGGTTGCACCTCGAGCGCACGCACCTCACGGATGCAAGCCTGGCTCAGGTGGCCAGCCTCAGCAATCTCGAATACTTGAACTTGTACGGCACCGAAATCAGCGACGCGGGCCTCGATCAGTTGCGGAGTCTGCCCAAACTCCGACAGCTTTACCTTTGGCAAACCAAGGTAACGCCCGCAGCCGGCAAAGCCTTCGCCGAAGCACGGACCGATCAAGATCAGTTGCAGCGCTGGCGGGAGGAAATCGAACAGCTCAACGCGAAAATCCGCGAAGCTCACATCTCCGTGGACCTTGGCACGATTTTCCCCGCTGCGGCGTCTACCAACACGACTCCCATTAATGCTGTATGCCCGGTTTCAGGCAAACCGATTGACCCGACCAAAACCCTGTTCCACAATGGAGTTTTGGTCGCATTTTGCTGCGATGACTGCAAAGCCAAGTTCCAGCAGGACCCCGCGCCGTATCTGGCAAAACTCGAACCCAAAAAAGAACCCCAACCCGCCACCAAATGAACCGACGCCGCTTCATGCAGACCAGCGCCTCGCTGGCTGCCATCGCCTTCACCCCAAACGCTCATTCACATCATTACGTTAACGAGGCTCCCTTCGAGACCACCAATGCCGCTCCCCCACCTCTCAAGGACCCGATCATCAGCGGGGGTGGAGACTTCCGTTATCAGTATGTCACTGATAAACTGGTGTTGCCCGCCGAGGTCAGGATGAGAAACGGCCACGGTCTTTGCCGCGATACCCAGGGCAACATCTACTTCACTTTCGAGCCGGAGAAGGTCGAGGAACAGACGCGTTGCCTGGTTCGTTTCGCGCCGGACGGTACGGAGCCAGTGCTTTTGGGCTCGGACAATGCACTGGCTCACGGCGTTCCCCATGGACTCAACATCGATATCGACAAGGACGGCAACGCGGTTCTTTACCACGCCAATAACGAAGCGACAGTCCACAAGACCACTCTGGATGGTCGCATCCTTTGGACCCAAAAATGGGCCCCGCAGATGGGCAATTACAAGCCTACCGACGCGGTCGCCCCACCCGGAGCAGACCGGGTGTTAATCGCCGACGGTTACGGGAGTAGTATGATTCATGCCCTCAAATCTGCCGACGGTGTCTATGCCGGCAAATCCTGGGGCGGTCTTGGCTCGGCGCACGGCGAACTGAATTGCCCCCACGGTATTACCTTCGATACCCGTCGGAAGCTCCTCCTCACGGCTGATCGCGGCAACAAACGCCTGGAATACTTTACTTTAAGCGGGTTCTATCACAGCACTATTGCAGCGAAGGAGATTACCGCGCCGTGCAACGCCGATATCTGGGGCGACTTCGTCCTGGTCCCCGACCTCGATGGTCCGCTGGTGATCCTCGACAAAGAAAACCAGGTCGCGTCGGTTATTGAAGTGGGCAAATTACTCGGCGACTACGGATTCAAACATCCTCACGATGCGATTTGGTTGGCCAACGGCGATATCGCTGTTTGCACTTGGAACCCCGGGCGGCTCGGGTACTGGAAACGACTGACTTGACGACCGGCTCAGCGCTCCTCGACCCGCGCCAAGGCATCCTGCGCCAACTCCGCGATCCCGACCAGTGAACCTCTGTCGCGGAGCTGGATCAGCATCTCGATCCAATCCGCAAAGGCCGCCTCGGGGTGAGCCTGCGGATCCGGAAGCAGCCGCCAACCGCGCGAAATCCAATCGAAATAAAGACGCTTCAAGTCGTAGGCGTACGGCCGGGGCAAACCGGCGAGTAACAAGCCCAGCATGCTCCGATCGCAGCCAGCCAGCACCAGGGCGCCCACGAAGCGCAACTCCGCCTCCTGCGCTTCGTCCAGTTGCCACAGGTCTTCGAGCGAAAAGCTCAGCCATCCCTCCTCCTGGAGCCGCACTGCCGCCTGCCAGTTCAAACCGAGCTCATCACACAAAGAACGGGGACTGGATGGAAAGAGAAGCTGTTGAGCAGCGGCCACGCGCGCCATTTGATGGCTATCATCGGGGAGTTGGAATAAAAGCGCCGCCGCCGATTCTTCTCCCACTGGAGGTTGATTCGATTCAAGCGCCGAGTTCATGCCACGTAATTCCCGAGCTCTGCAAGATTACAACGAACCGTTTCAGCGAGCCTAAGCCATGAACACACAAAGAAAAGCTAAAACCAACTGGAGCTGGAGTGCCTGGGCCGAATGAAGCCAAACAAGACAATCGTACCACACGGAACCCAAAGAACTCGGAGCGAACAAATCGTTTGTCAGGTTCTTAACGGCGTCCTACCTTTAGGAGGTCGGATTTGGTCCAAAAAGCCTGGTCGATCGTTGGGCGGTCTGGACGCATGCACGAACTATCCATTATGGACAGCGCGCTGAATATGGCGCTCGATCAAGCCCAGAAAGCCGGTGCTGCTCGCGTGCAGGTGATCCGTCTGCGCATCGGCGTCTTGAGCGGCGTGGTTCCCGACGCGCTCCAGTTCGCCTTTGAGGCCCTGGCACCCGGAACGATGGCGGCCGGCGCCGCGTTGGACATCGAACATGTGCCCGCTCGGTTTTGGTGCGCCGCTTGCACTCGGGAGTTCCAATCCGATCATTATTTCGGCGAGTGTCCCCGCTGTCACCGGCCCAGTGGAGACCTCCGCGCCGGCCGCGAAATGGAACTCGCCTCAATGGAGATCGAATGATGTGTGAAGATTGTGGATGCGGACTTCCTTCAGAAAACCCGGTTGGCGTCAGTGCTCACGAGCGCGAACACCATCCGAAAAGTCCCCACGACCACAGCCCCGACCACCGTCCCCAGCATGAGCACGAACATGGACCCGGTGAACATCACGATCACTCCCATGCCCACCCGCATTCCCATCGACCTCCAAATCCGCACCAACACCAACACGACGACCAGGAGGCTGGCGAATCCCGCCGCACGGTCCAGGTGCGCCAGGCCATTCTCTCGAAAAACGACCGGGTTGCTGAGCGGAACCGCGGTTTCTTTCGCGCGCATGGCCTATCCGTCCTCAACGTCCTGTCGTCACCCGGTTCGGGCAAAACAGCCTTGCTTCGCGAAACAGTTCAGTTCCTTAATCAAAAGCTTAAAACCGGGATCATTGTGGGTGACCTGGCAACCGATAACGATGCGCAGCGGTTGCGTGCCTCGGGTGCGCCCGTCGTGCAGATCACCACGGGCACCCTGTGCCATCTGGAGGCTGATATGGTCGCACGGGCGTTGAAGCAGCTTCCCCTCGACGGCCTCCAGCTTCTGATCATCGAGAATGTCGGCAACCTGGTCTGCCCGGCTTCTTACGATCTCGGTGAAGACCTGCGGGTCGTTCTGTTCTCCGTCACGGAGGGCGAAGACAAGCCCTTGAAATATCCCCCGATGTTTCAGGCCGCGGATGTGATTGTTCTCAGCAAAATTGACTTGGCCCAGGCGTGCGATTTTAACCGCGAACTGGCCCTTGCCAGCATTCGTCGAGTGTCTCCTAAGGCAAGAATATTTGAGACTTCCGCTAAAACCGGGCAGGGGATGGAGGCGTGGCGTGACTATCTGCTGGAGAGGCATCAGCAGAAAAGTACCGCAGACTCGATGGACGTTTAGGCGGGAGATTGCCATTCCGCTCCTTTCCCGGTCATTTTGGTTCCCTGCACCGATCTTGCCAAAGTCGCGCCAAAAAGAACGAAGCCACTTCTGCAAATCCCTTGTTGCATGCGCCGATTTTGGGGTTATCTTCCCAGCATGGATTGGCAGCAGTTGGTCTCGTTGTTGATAGTGGCCGCCGCCGCTACGTTGTTGCTCGGGAGTAAATTCCGTCGACAACGGTTCAGTTTCCAGCGAGATACCCATTGTGGTTGTGCTGCCGTCCCGCAGTCCGCCTCGCAAAGCTCAATCATTTTTCGCGCACGCAAGGGGCATCGTCCCGAGGTGCTGGTAAAAATGAGATGACAGTCGCTTGCGCGAGGGTGGGTACTGAGATAAGATTCTGTCGCTAAATGGCCATGTGCAAAGTCAGTTCATCCGTCCATTTTGTCTCCCGCTCCGCCGGGACCGCCCGTGAAGGCTCTACCAGACCGCACTGGACTCCGATCACGGATGTTTACACCACGGACAGCGGTCTAGTCGTCAAAGTGGAGCTGGCGGGCATGCGCAGTGAGCACCTGGAGATCACGGTGGAAGGCAATCGCCTTCGTATCAGCGGCAACCGTCCGGATGGTTGCCGTGCCGCCAAGTGCAATTTTTTGGTCATGGAGATAAACTACGGTCCCTTCGAGAGCGTTTTGGAAGTGCCTCCTGGGTATGACCTGAGCCTGGCCAAAGCAGCCTACTTGAATGGATTCCTACGCATCGACGTGCCGCTGGTAGTGCGGTCATCCAAAAGCGCCAAGGTGCCTATCGCCGAAGGGAATTCCGCTCTCCTCTGAACTTTTTCGGGCGGCCGGCATCTAAACTGCAGAATGTCGCGATCATGAGCTCGCCCGATACGGAGTTTATTAGCATTCTTGGAGCCGCTGGGAGCCCGGAAGCCCCACCACGCGTCTCCTCCAGTTCATTACCGGAAGCCCTCCCGGTATTGGGCCTTTCCGACATTGTGATTTTCCCGGGCATGGTCGCGCCGCTCCTCGTCGAGACCGCCCAAAGCACCAAGCTCATCGATGACGTTGTCGGCGGTGATCGACTTCTGGCGGTGGTCCTGCAGCGCAATGCCGAGGCTGAGAATCCGTTGCCCCACGAAATGTACGAGGTGGGCTGCGCCGCGCGCGTTCTGAAGATGCTAAAGTTCCCCGACAGCACAGTGCGCGTGCTGGTTGAGGGCCTCTGGCGGGTTCGCGTCCAGACTTATACCACGACCGAGCCGTATCTGATCGCCAAATATGAGCTCGTCAAGGATGTCACCGAGGATTCCGTCGAGCTGACCGCGATGATGCGGAACGCCCAAAGTCAGTTCCAGGAAATCATCAAGCTTTCGCCGGCACTTTCGGAACAGATCAAAATTGCGGCGCTCAATACCGAGGACCCAGGCCACTTTGCCGACCTGGTTGCGGTCAACCTCAACCTGGAACTGTCAGAGCGCCAGAGACTGCTCGAGACTGCTTCCGTCAAGGAGCGCCTGACCCGGCTGTTGCCGATGCTCAACCGCGAGCACGAGGTCCTCACCCTCAGTTCCAAGATTCAGACCGAGGTCGCTACTTCTATTTCGAAAACGCAACGGGATTTCTTCCTGCGCGAACAGATGCGCGCGATTCAGCGCGAACTCGGCGAGTCCGACCCGAATGCCGGCGAGATCCGCACCCTCCGCGAAAAGATCGAGCAGACACCGATGCCGGCCGAAGCCAAGCAGGTCGCCACCCAGGAGCTGGATCGGTTGCAGCAAATGCCTCCCGCCGCCGCTGAGTACGCCGTTACGCGCCATTATCTGGATTGGATCCTCGGCCTGCCCTGGACCAAGGAGACCGAGGACAAGCTGGACTTGACTGAAGCTGAGCGAATTCTCGACGAGCAACATTTTGGGCTTCGGAAAGTGAAGGATCGGCTGCTTGAATTCCTGGCCGTGATCAAACGCCGCAAACAGATTAAGGGCCCTATTCTTTGCCTGGTTGGGCCGCCGGGCGTGGGCAAGACCTCACTGGGCCGGAGTGTGGCCGATGCCCTGGGTCGCAAGTTCGCTCGCATCTCCCTCGGCGGAATGCGCGATGAAGCAGAAATCCGCGGGCACCGCCGCACCTATGTCGGTGCCTTGCCGGGGAGGATCATCCAAACTTTGCGGCGCATCGAGAGCCGAAATCCAGTCATCCTGCTCGACGAGTTAGACAAGGTGGGCGCTGACTTTCGCGGGGATCCCGCCTCCGCGCTGCTGGAGGTTCTCGACCCGGCTCAGAACAACACATTTACCGATCATTATCTCGATCTCCCGTTCGACCTTTCGCGGGTCTTGTTTATCACCACCGCCAACTGGCTTGAGCCCATTCATCCGGCGCTCCGCGACCGGCTTGAAGTTATTGAATTGCCGAGCTACACCGAATCCGAAAAGCTCGAGATTGCCAAACGTTACCTGGTTCCGCGTCAGCTCGAGGAGCACGGGTTGGCCAGGCAGGAAGTTAGGATTCCTAACTCCACCTTGCGCCGGCTCATCCACGATTATACGCGCGAGGCTGGGGTGCGACAGTTGGAGCGAGAGATTGCCGCGTTGACCCGGAAAGCCACCCGGCGAATCGTCAGCAACGGGCATTTCCCCAAACCCTTGGTCCTTAAGCCGGACATCCTCAACGAGTACTTAGGCGCCGCACGTTTCGTCAATGAAACCGCCGAAACCATCAAGGAATATGGCATTGCCACTGGCTTGGGCTGGACTCCTGTCGGCGGCGAGGTCCTCTTCGTTGAGGCCACGCGCATGCCCGGCAAAGGCGGTCTCCTGCTCACGGGCTCACTCGGTGAGGTGATGAAGGAGAGCGCGCAAACCGCCATGAGCTATTTGCGCAGTCAGGCTGCCGCGCTCGGTCTGGATCTCAGCGATTACGCCCAGTTCGATATTCATATCCACGTCCCCGCCGGCGCTACTCCCAAGGACGGCCCCAGCGCCGGGGTCGCGCTGGTCGTAGCTCTGGCCTCCCTGCTCACGCGCCGGCGCGTCCGCTCCGACCTGGCCATGACCGGGGAGATCAGCTTGCGCGGTCGAGTCATGCGCGTCGGCGGCATCAAGGAAAAGGTGCTGGCCGCCGCCCGATTTGGCATCAAACAGATCGTGCTGCCCGATCAAAATGCGCCCGACTGGAGCGAAGTGCCCGAAGAAGTTCGCCAAAAGCTAAAAGTCCACTTCGTTCACCATATCTCCGAGCTTTTGCCCCTGGCCTTGCACATGAAGTGAGCTTGCCCTTGGCAGATTTCAGATATCACGTGGGGCTGCTCCTCCTGTTTTCAGCCCTGGCCTGCCCGGCACAGCCTAAATCCGATCTCGCCCCCCCGCCTCCGCTGGATCCGGTCGAGGGCCAGCGGCAAGCGCGAGCCCTGGTCGCCCATTTACTGGAGCAGAGACCGGAGCTGCCCGTCACAAACAGCGGTACGTTCAAGATTCGCGATAAGGAAGGAAACCAGCGAGAGGTTTCGGTGCAGTTTGAGGTCCTGCCTACTCCGACCAACTGGCTGAACGTCTACGACGCGGCGACCAGCGCACGATTGCCCGGCGCCAAACTCGCGATCATCCATTCCGACGAACAACCGAATCAATATTCTTTAAGCGAGCCGGAGCGCCCGGGTGCCCCCAGCGCCGGGCCGAGGAAACTCGCCTCCAACGAGGTCATGGCTCCCTTCGCGGGGTCTGATTTTTGGATGGCCGATCTGGGGCTCGAGTTTTTGCATTGGCCCCAACAACGCGTCCTGCGCAAACAAATGCGCAAGGGCCTATTCTGCGATGTCCTGCAGAGTACCGCTCCCCAGCCTTTCCCGGCTGGCTATTCGCGCGTCGTTAGCTGGATCGCCATCAACCGGCCCGAGGATATCGTCATCGTCCACGCCGAAGCGTTCGATCTGCAGAACCAGCTCCTGAAGGAATTTGACCCCAAGAAAGTGGAGAAAGTAAATGGCATCTGGCAGTTGGAAGAAATGGAAATCCGCAATCGCCAAACCGGCAGCCGCACACGCGTCGATTTCAACCTCGACGGCCCTTAAGACACGAATTTCGCGAATTTACACGAAGGCCCGAACCTGAATTCGTTCGATGGCGGGCGAGGCGCATTCTGCTGTACGTGATAATTCGTGAAATTCGTGTCTTGAAGGGCGATTCCGGGATCAATCCAGGATAATTGCCTGCGTGACAACTTAGTCTGGCTTCTGTCTAATCCCCAGTGAACGCTATCGTGAGCGAGTCGCTCGAAGCACCGAAACCACTGGATGCGCCGCAGCCCGGATTGGCGCGGACGGATTTTGCCGATCTTTACAGCCAGCATAGCCGCGCGATTTATTATCTGGCCTTGCGGCTGCTGAGCGATCCCCAAAAAGCAGAGGACGCCACCCATGACGTCTTTCTCAAGGCCTTCCGAAAAATGGATCAATTCCGGGGCGACTCAAGCCCGCGCACCTGGCTCTACCGCATCGCCATCAATCACTGCCGCAATCTTCAACAGACCTGGAACGAGCGTCACATGGTCACTAATGCGGAGGAGTTTGTCTTCGAAAATGCCCCGGCCAGGACCGATTCGCCGTTCCGTGTGCTGGAGACCAAAGAACTTGGCCAACGCATCCAAAGAGCCCTGCAGCGTCTGCCCGCTGAATATCGACTACTTCTGCTGCTCGTGGCTGACGAACAAATGAGCTACGAGCAGGTCGGCGCCCTCACCGACCAAACGGCCGATGCGGTCCGCGGCAAACTCCACCGCGCGCGCAAAGCCTTTGCCGTGCTTTTCCACCAATCCGCTTGAGGTCGTCTTATGAATCCGCAGAAAAAAAGCATCACCCACCAGCAGGCCGAGGAGCAGCAGTTGTCGCAGCATGACCAACAGACGCAGCCCTCATCCGCTCACGAATTCGCCAGCGTGGAGGAAATGCTGCGCCACGACGCGCGCGATACTCACGTGCCCCCTGCCATCGTCCGTCGCCTGGAACAATCCGTCCGTCAGTTGCCTCCCTCGCCAAGGCGCCCTTGGTGGCGCCGGATTCTCGGAGGCCCTCGCCCGTGACCTCGATTACCCACCGCTGGCAGGAAGAAATCGAGACCTTGGTCCGCGCCCGGTATCCGATCCTTTATATTATCACCAACGAGGAAATGCGCGTGCAAGCTTTGCTGGTGGAAATTGCTGCCAAACGACAAAAGAAAGTTTTCGAATGGACTTGCAGCTCCGGTCTTGTGCCCGCTGGCTCATCAATCCAATCACAAAGAAACCGCAACGCTCCGACCAAGGAGCCTGGGGCCGCGTTGGACCTCATTATCGATCAGGTCGAGCCGGCCATTTTTCTGTTCAAGGACTTTCATCCGTTCCTGACGAAGAACAACTTCGCCATCATTCGCCGCCTGAAGGATATCGCCCTTCACCTCAAGAATAGTTTTAAGACGATCGTCATTATCTCGCCGGTTATGGAGGTTCCGCCCGAGTTGGAAAAGGAAATCACCGTTCTTAACTTCCCGCAGCCGGCCAAGGAGGATCTTGGTGCGTTACTCGACAAAATCCTTGAAGACGTTCGGGAGTTCAAACACGTGCAAATTGACCTGGACGACCAAAGCCGTGAGCGGCTGTTGCAGGCCGCCCTGGGCCTGACCTTGGCTGAAGCCGAGAATGTCTTTGCCAAGATCATCGTCAAATACCAGCGCCTGAGTCCCGAGCATGTCAGTGAAGTATTCGCTGAAAAACAGCAAATCATTAGGAAGAGCGGGTTGTTGGAATACTATTCCGCCGAGGAGGACTTCCAGCATGTCGGTGGGTTGGCGGTCCTGAAAGACTGGCTCAACAAGCGCGCCGTCGCCTTTACTGTCGAGGCCAGCGCTTTTGGGCTGCCGCCTCCCAAGGGGGTTTTGCTGCTCGGCGCTCAGGGTTGCGGCAAGAGCCTATGTGCTAAAGCCGTCTCGCGCCTTTGGCAATTGCCGTTGCTCCGCTTTGACATGGGCCGGATGTTCGGCAGCCTGGTAGGTTCTTCCGAAGAAAACGTGCGTCGCGCGATCGCCGTGGCGGAGTCGATCGCTCCCGCAGTTCTCTGGGTGGATGAGATTGACAAAGCGTTCGCGGGTTCCCAGAGCTCGGGCCTGACGGATGGCGGCACA